>JASHVE010000333.1 GCA_030039675.1 Acidobacteriaceae bacterium
AACCCGGATTTCGACAAAAAGCTGGTGTTGCGTGCCGGCTACGCCATCAACTCGAATCCAGCCTTTTACAACATGTTCGTCCTGGAGGCGACCGGCGCGCCGGTGGTCAATACCGGGGCGTTTGGTTGCGGCGCCGGCAACTGCATACCCTCAAATGGCTCCATCCTGAGCGCCAACTACCGCGGGGCGAACCTCTCGTCTCTGCCTACGGCCGACCCACGCCAGGCCAACGAGACAACCTTCCCCGATACATTCCGCACCCCCTACGTGCAGACGTATACCCTTGCCATCGACCACCAAATCGGCGCTGCTGCGGTTGGAGAAGTACGCTACGTAGGCAGCAAGACCACGGACGATTTTCAATCGATCGACGCCAATCCTTACCTGCTGCCCGTAGCCGCTGCATTTCCCAACGCCGTTTCACCCTCGTCTCTCTGCCAGACCACGACTGCAAACGGCTACGGACGCCTCAACTGCAACTACACAAACGTCGCCGAGATCACCAACGGCGGCTGGGCCAATTACAACGGCCTGCAGCTCAATCTGACCACGCAAAACTACCGCGGCCTCACATCGACGGTGTCCTACACGTGGAGCAAGTCGATGAACAACGCAACCGACGGGTTCCGCAGCACCGGTTCGGGAGGCAGCACCATCGCCTACGCGCAAAATCCGCTCAGCACCGACTCTGCCGAGCGGGGCCTGAGCGGGAACGACTTTACCAACGTCGTTGGCATCGCCTTCACGTACAACCTGCCCAGCTTCGTGCGCGGAAACAACTTCATGGCCCGGGCCACGAACGGCTTCATGCTGAGCGGTGTTTATCGCTTTACCAGCGGCCAGGTCTACACGCCCTTTCAGCCTCTTGACCTCGATGCGCTGAACAGCGACACCAGTTTCTGCGACACCGCCTTCAACAGCTCCTCGGTCGGCCCGGAGGAGGACACCTGCCGGCTGGTTCTCTCCAATAAGAAGGCGCCGATCGATTCAGTCGCCTATCTGAATCCCGTTTCTAATTCGTACGTCGTTTACGGCAGCGATAGCGTAGACCCGAACACCGGTGCCTACAATCCAGGCACGCCGATCAATCCGGCCTCCGCGCATTGGATCATCAACAACCAGGCATATGCTCTGGCGGTCGGTAATCCCTATCCCGGTTCAGGCCGCAGCCCGCTCCGCGGACCGGGATTCAGCGAGCTCGATGCCACCATCACCAAGACCACGAAGATCACGGAAAGAGTTTCCACGCAACTCTCCATGGCCGCGTACAACGCTCTGAACCAGATGTATCTGGGACCCGGCAATCCCAATGTGTCGTCGAGCGCTTTCACCAGCAACATCTTCAACCTTTCCGGAACCACGATTCCCGGCAATGTCTCCGGCAACCGGTTCGTGATTCTGGGAGGGAAAGTGATCTTCTAACCAGAGATATTTCCCCTGCTGCGCAAGAAAGGCACGTCATGCGGCGTGCCTTTCTTGTTTCGGATGAAGATGATCGTGAACGACAAGACCGATCAAACCGCGGACCCGGCGCCCTCACGCCGCGGCGGGCGTCCTCATGAACTCGAGCGCTCGAATCAGATAGTTTTTCAGATCCTTGCGGTGCACCACCGCGTCCAGAAAACCTTTTTCGAGCAAAAACTCCGACCGCTGAAATCCCTCCGGCAGCTTTTGCCGTATGGTCTGCTCGATCACGCGCGGCCCCGCAAACCCGATCAGCGCGCCGGGTTCCGCGATGTTCAGGTCTCCCAGCATGGCGAAGCTCGCCGTAACGCCGCCGGTGGTCGGATCCGTGAGCAGGCAGATGTACGGGACCCGCACATCATCCAGTTGCGCCAGCGTGGTGGAGATCTTCGCCATCTGCATCAGGCTCACCACGCCTTCCATCATGCGCGCGCCGCCCGACGCCGCCACCACGATCAGAGGCTTCCGCGTCTCTCTCGCGCGGTCGACTGCCCGCGCAATCGTCTCGCCTACCACCGCGCCCATCGATCCGCCGATGAAGGCGTACTCCATCGCGCTCAGCACCACATCGTGCGGCCCCATCCGGCCCAGAGCATTGAGGATAGCGTCGTCCAGGCCGGTCTGCTCCTGCGCCTTGCGCAGCCGCTGCTTATAAGGCTTTACGTCGGTAAAGTCCAGCGGATCGGTCGACCGCAGCCCCATGTCCACCAGCTCGAATCCGGGCTCCAGCAGCATCTCTATCCGCTGCCGCGCGCCGATTTTGAAGTGATGCTGGCACTTGGGGCATACGTGCAGGTTCGCCTCCAGGTCGGCCTTCCAGATCGTCGCCCGGCACCCTGGACACTTGGTCCACAATCCTTCGGTGCGTACAGTTCTCTCGCCCGTGTCCGGACCGTTCTCCGGTCCCGAAGGATAATCCCCATTCTCACGCTTGAACCACGACATACCGAACCCCATTGTATATGGAGGGCGCGCCCGGCCCTGGTTGGGCGGTTGTTCTCAAGACGCGTCGCCCGCGCCGGCGCGCAGATACGCATCGTCACCGTCGATCCAGTCCTGCCGCGGCGGTGAAAAGATGTCGAGCGCCACCGAATCTTCAAGCGCAGTCACTTCGTGCGGCACGTCAGGAGGAATACACAGAATCTCCCCCGCGCGCACCGTGACTTGCTTGCCCTCGAGCCGGAACTCCAGCGCGCCGCCCACCACATGACACACCTGCTCGTTCACGTGATGGTGCACAGGAACATGTGCACCCTTCTTCAGCACCAGCCGCGCCAGCGTGGTTTTGGTTCCGGTGAGATACTGCCGCGTCACCAGCGGATTCATCTGCTCCGGCTGAATGTCGGCCCAACGAAACAGCGCACTCGCGGCCACGGTCTCCCTCCTGAGGCTTGTTGCAAACGCCGTCCGCAGTGACCGGCGGACAGTGAACAGCTTACAGCCTGCGCAGTGCTGCCGCGGCTCACAACTGTGAACTGCGAACTGTCCGCTGTTCACTGCCGGTGATATGGATGCCCGCTCAAGATCGTCAGCGCGCGGTAGATCTGCTCCGCCGTCACCAGCCGGGCCAGCGCGTGTGCCAGCGTCATTGGCCCTAGCGAAAGCAATAGTTGAGCCCGCGCCCGAGCCCCGTCGCTCCAGCCGTCCGCAGGGCCGACCGCGAAGACAATCTGCTGTGTGCCTTCCTCCTGGCGCTTGCCCAGCCAGTGAGCAAAGGCTTCTGAAGTCATCTGCCGGCCGTGCTCGTCGAGCAACACCGCGACGGCCGCAGTCCGGCCACGCTGCCGGTCCAGCCACTCCAGTAGCGCCTCCTCCGTCCGAAAGCCTTCTGTCCGGCACGCGGGCTCGCCGCGCCGCGTAGCGCAGCGATTCATGTACTCCTGGATGAGCGCTTCGTATAAGTCTTTGCTTCCAGACCGGGACCCTACATGCACCAGTGTCAGCTGCATGGAGAGGAGAATAAACCGCTCGCGCCCTGCGTACAGTGCAAAACACTGTGCTTATCTTTTTGAATATCGAGTGATTCTCCAACCCGCCTTTCTACGCTATTCCGTAGCGCAGCACTCAGATTGGGAAGATCAGCGGTCAAAACAAGCACCCGTTTTTGCTGCGCGCCTCTGGCAGCGCCGACCCGTCCTGCCTGCAATGCCCGCTAAATGCCAAAACTCTCGCATTCCATGAAGTTGCAAGCCATCTACCATCAAAAATGCATATTTTTGCTCTATATCTACAAAATTCCATAACTTCATGCCAAAATTACAACAATAAATAGTTTAAGAAATCGTTTGTTTTCAATCAAAGGCAGGTTATTTTTTGCCCTCTGCGCAGTTGGCACGGCTCGTGCAGACAGTGGGAACAATACATGTGTCCTGCCCGAAGCGAGAGCCAGACCGAAATTCTTGATCAGTTTCCGATTTCACGCCTTTTAGTTTTCGCATCTGCGGAGAACTTTTGGAGGGTCCTATGAAGTGTTTCAGCCGTACCGCGTCATCTCTTCTGCTCGCACCTGTCTCCATCCAGCGGAAAAATCCTGGTTTCAGGGCATTCCTCAGCTTGGTTGCGGGTATGTTTGCCGTGCTTCTCGCAGGCAGCGCGATTGCCGTTGCCCAAGGCATCATCACCGGCGGCATCACGGGCAGCGTGGCTGATCAAACCGGGGCCGTCATTCCCAATGCATCGATCAAGGTTGTCAACGAAGCCACTGGCACCGCCATTCAGGCGACGGCCAACGGCGAGGGAGATTTCCAAATCCCCGACCTGCCGATCGGCGTCTACAGCGTGACAGTCGCCGCTAATGGCTTTAGTGCGCAAACGCTCCGTGGCGTTCACGTCATCGCCGGCGCCCAGACCCCGCTCAAAGTGGCGCTCGCGCTGGGCCAGGCAGCGCAGACTGTCGAAGTCGAGGGTTCCGCGTCCGAGTTGATCAACACAGAATCGGCCCAGGTTGAAACCACGATCAGCGCCGAGCAGCTGGCCTCGGCGCCTGTAACCGGCGCACTTGATAACCTCGCGCTGGTCTCGCCGGGCGTCGTGAATACGCATGCCGACGCCAACTCAAACACCAACGGCGTCAACTTCTCCGTCAACGGACAGAGCGGCCGCTCCAACAACTCCGAAATCGACGGCCAGACCAATAACGACACCTCCATCGGCGGCCCAAGCTTCTTCTTCTCCAACCAGGACGCGGTCCAGGAGGTGCAGGTCCTCACAACGGATATGGGCGCGCAATACGGGCGCAATATGGGCGCCACCGTCAATTACATCACCAAGAGCGGCACCAATCAGTTCCACGGAACGGGCTTTGAAATCTATACCGGTTCCTGGCTCTCATCTCTCACACAAGGCCAGAAGGCCCCGCAAGACGGCTACTGCTCGGGAGGGGTGACAACGAACTGCAATCCTCCCGTTGTGCCGAAGTTTGTGCAGAACAACTGGGGCGGAACGCTCGGCGGACCGGTCCTCAAAGATAAGCTTTGGTTCTTCGGCAGCACCGTGTTCAGTCACACTTATGAAGGCGGTCAGACCCTCACTTCGGCCGGTGGTCTCTTCCCTGACTCCAACGGCATGACCACCCTCAAGAACACCTTCGGCAGCAATCCTGCGGTCGCGGCAATCGCGGCCAATGGACCCTACAGCACTTCTGTCGGAAACCCAACTGCGTTTGGTGGTACGTCGACCATTACGGTGACCGACGGATCCAAGGTCGCGAATGTCGAGGTTTCTCAGTTCCAGCGAAGCTTCCCCGACGCGATCTTTGATCAGGAGCACCTGGGCCGTATCGATTATCAGTTGACCCCGAAAGATCGGGTTTATCTGCGCTACAACTATCAGAACAATCCCTACAACCCGGCCTTTTACTTGACCGCAGCCAATGTTGCTGCCGCCGGCGCCTATCCGAACGTCTATGGAATCTCCCACGAGACGGGCGGCGACTGGACCCACACCTTCACGCCTTCCATCATCAATCAGCTACGCTACGCCTTCCAGCAATCGTCCATTGGCTTTTATGGCGGCTCGATTTCCTCCTGCACCATTGCCAGCCAGGGGACATGCAGCTCATTCGTTGGCATGGGCTCGCCCCTCGCGAGTTATGGCTACGGGTTTGCCGGAGCCTTCCCGCAGGGCCGTGTCATCAAGGTCAATCAGATCCAGGACAACGCGCAGATCGTCAAGGGCCGTCACACGCTTCTCTTCGGCGGCGAGTTTGATTACCAGGATTCACCTTGGGGCTGGCTGCCCAACGACGAGGGTAACTTTAACTTCGCTCCGCTTGCCGCTGTCAATGCGGCCTATCCCAACGGCATTCCCTACAATTACCCGGCGGGCGGGGCATGCGGCACGGGGGGCGCCAATTGCAATAATGGCCTCACCGGATTTCTTGAAGGCATCGGCGAGCTCACCCTTGCCGAGGGAAATCCCACCATCCCCTTCAAGGAAAACGACTTTGATCTCTACTTCCAGGACAACTTCAAGGTCAACGCACACCTGACGCTCAACCTCGGCCTTCGCTACGAGTTCTTCGGGCAAGCCATCAACTTCCTGCACAATGAAACGCTGACGCGGCAGGAAGGCTCCGGCGCATTCTGGGAGAAGAGCCTGCCCCTCTCGGCCACCACCGTTCCATCGCTGCCGAACGATCTGCACAACGTCGAGCCCCGCATCGGATTCGCCTACACGCCCAGCTTTGCTCCCAAGATGGTCGTCCATGGCGGTTTCTCGATCAATGCCGACCCCGAATTCTATTCGATATTCGTCGACTTGGGCACCGCTGCCCCGGCAGTGAATGCTGGCTCCTTTGCCTGCGATGGAGTTACCGTCACATGCGTACCGGGTGGAGGCCTGACCTTCGCCACCGTGCAAGCTGCGGACGACAAGTATCTGCCTACAGGCGGCGATCCGCGCCTGAATCCGATCCAGACGGTTACCAGCAACTTCCACAACCCGCAGGGTGAAACTTACAGCCTCGGCTTCCAATACCAGGTGCTTCCGGCCGCTGTGGCTGACGTTCACTACGTCGGCAACCACAGTTACGGCAAGTTCCAGGCCGTCAACTCGAATCCAGACATCCTCGACGTGCAAAGCGCGTTCCCCGGCTATGGTGGCGGGGCCACGGTGTGCACAAATACGAGCGCTGTCGGCTATACGAGACCGAATTGCAACTATGGCCCGGTAGAAACCTATGGCAACGGCGGATTCTCCATTTACAACGCTCTGCAGGCTTCGCTGACCATGCGCAGCTTCCATGGCTTTACAGGAACTTTTTCCTATGCCTACAGCAAGACCATCGACAATACGGATGACTTCAGTATTTCCATTAACAATAACGGCGGTGGCGGCCAGGCCAGCCCCATCGCACAAGATCCGCTCAATAGCGACATAGGCGAGCGCGGCCTCAGCGGCAACTCCTATCCCAGCATCTGGGGCATTGAGCTGACGTATACCGAGCCTTGGTTCCACGAGCAGCGCGGAATCATCGGCCGGCTGTTAGGCGGCTACATGATGAACGCCTTTTACCAGTACAACGGAGGCCAGCCCTACAACCCGCTCCAGAACGCTACAACGGTGCAATCTTCTGCGGTACAAAGCGACATTGCCGGGACGGGCAGCATCAGTGCTGCTACGGCGGCGCTCATCAATCCAACTGAGGCAGATCAAGGCTTCTGCGATCTCGGCTTCGTTGCGGCTGGCTTTGCTGCTTCATGCCGTCCCGTCCTCTCTAACCCGAAGGCTCCGCTCGGCTCGGTCGGCATTAACCTGGGACCTGCAGGTTATGTCGATTATGTAACCGGCAACCCCGTCTCCCGGTCTTCGGAGCATTGGATCTGGAGCAACGAATACGAGGCGATCGCGCTCAAGAATCCTTTCCCGGGCGTGGGGCGCAACATCCTCCGCGGCGACAGTTGGAATGATCTGGATATGTCAATTTCAAAGAACTTCAAGGTTGCCGAACGAGTAAATCTTCAAATCATGGCCAGTGCCTTCGACGTGATGAACCGCGGCTTCTACGGCACACCCGATCTCAGAGTGGAAGACGTTCTGAATTCGCCGGCCTCATTTGAGACCACCCTGTTTACCGGTCCTCCGACGGGACCCACCGGGAGCGGAGCGGGTGGCGGCGCCTATCCGCAGGGCCTTGGCAACCGCAACATTCAGCTCACCGGCAAGATCATCTTTTAACCGCCGGTCTTTTGGCCGCAATTACAGCGGTTTCACAGTTGCTACATCCCGAAGCCACTGCTGCAAAGTGGCATTTTCCTCAAGAAAATGCCACCTTCCGCGGCTTCGGCAAGGGCACATCAACTGTGGAACCGCTCTAACAGAAAGGGCATCCGCTCAGCGGATGCCCTTTCTGTTCTTACGACATAACGAACGCTTACTTCTTCCTGGCGGTTTTCTTCGCCGCGGCCTTCTTCGCAGGAGACTTTTTGGCCGCGGATCTTCTAACCGCTCCGCGTTTCGCCGCATGGCCTGCGGGCGTAGCGGCCGCCTTGCCCCGTGCGGCGCGGGTCTTCTCTTTGAGCACCGCCTTCAATTCTCCGTCGAACTCTGCGGGGGTCAATGGCCGCGCCGACTTGCGCAATCGCTCAATATCGTAGAATGCCCTGCGCTCGGCCAGGAACACGTGAACCACAAAATCCACGTAATCGAGCAGAATCCACTCACCCTGCCGGCGGCCCTCCACCGAGTGCGCGTAGACGCTGAAGTCGCGTTTGAGCCGCAGCTCGATCTCATCGGCAATCGCGATGGCCTGCCGGTCGTTGGTCGCCGAGGTGACGAGGAAGAAATCGGACAAGCCCGAATCGGCCGGATCAAGTTCCAGGATGCGGGTGTCCTGGCCTTTTTTCTCTTCGCAAACAGCGGCCGCGGCCTGAACCAGAATGCGGGTTTGGGGTTGAATGCGCGGGTGGGGTGGCGCCTGGGTTGGGTTCATGCGTCGGGAAGGCTCTCCAATCCACCATCGTAGCGCGTCGCGGGCTGCCCGTAAATTACCGATACAGCCCGTGGGCCTGCACATACCCGGCGACCGCGTCGGGCAACCAGGCGCACATCCCCGCGACATCCGGCGCCGCGCGCAGCCGCTCCCGAATCTCTGACGCGCTGATCCGGATATCGAGCCCCGGCAGCAAGTAGAACTTCGCAGCCG
>JASHVE010000334.1 GCA_030039675.1 Acidobacteriaceae bacterium
GGTGTCGGCGGTCCGCACGTCCGCGGCCTCAACACCAATGGCGGCTTCGAACTCGGCAGCCGCATGCGTGAGATCACGCGCGAAGATGTGCGCACCGCCGTCGAACATGCCCGCTCCGTAGAGCGGCCGGCCGATCGCGAAATTCTTCATCTGCTGCCGCGTCAGTTCATCCTCGACGATCAGGCCGGCATCTTCGATCCCGTCGGCATGATCGGCGCGCGGCTCGAAGTCGACCTGCACATCGCCACCTGCTCCGGTTCGGCGCTGCAAAGCACGGTCACCTGCGCCAACCGCGCCGGCCTCGAAGTGACGGAGGCGGTTCTCGAGTCGATCGCCGCGGCCGAGTGCACGCTTTCCGCCGACGAGCGCGAGCTGGGCGTGTGCCTGCTCGACATTGGCGCGCATTCGACAGACATGGTCGTCTTCTTTGAAGGTGCGGCGGCGCACACCGCGTCCGTGCCCATCGGCGGCGCGCACTTCACCAACGATCTTGCCATTGGTCTACAGGTGCCCGTCGCGCAGGCCGAGGAACTCAAGCGCCGGTACGGCAACTGCGTGGTGACGGCGGTTCCGCAGCACGCGGAAATCGAGATTGCCAATCCGCACCCGCAACGGCTGGCTCTACGCATGATGGCCGAGATCCTGGAGCCGCGCGCTCGCGAGCTCATGTATTTTGTGAGAGAGAGCCTGCGTCACGGAGGCGTGCTCGACGCGCTCGGAGCCGGATGCGTGCTCACCGGCGGCGGTTCGCTTTTGCCCGGCCTGCTTGACGTGACGGAGAGCCAGTTGCGCGTGCCGGCCCGCGCCGCTTTGCCTGTGCGCATCTCGCACATGCCCGGCGAGTTGGCGCACCCAAGCTTTTCTGCGGCCATCGGCATGTTGCTCTATGCACATCGCACGCGCATGATGCGGGCCGCGGAAGACAATAGTTTGCGCGCGAAACTGCGCGCCATGCTTGCAGCAAGTTTTTAGACCGGAGGAGACCAACCAGCCATGGAACAGCCCAAAAAAGAAGCCGGAGAAATGCGCATTCAGTATCACGAGGAAACGCCGCGCGGAGCCCGCATCAAGGTCATCGGCGTAGGCGGCGGCGGCGGCAACGCCGTCAACCGCATGATCCAGGCGCGCATGGAGGGTGTGGAGTTTATCGCCGCCAATACTGACGTGCAGGCGCTCAAGCTCTCGCATGCTCCGGTGAAGCTGCAGCTTGGCGTGCGTCTCACCTCCGGTCTCGGCGCTGGCGCGAATCCCGACGTAGGCCGCCGCGCTGCGCTCGAAGACTCGGAAAAGATCATTGAGGCTCTCGAAGGCGCAGACATGGTATTTGTCACCGCCGGCCTCGGCGGAGGCACCGGTACGGGCGCCGCGCCGGTCATCGCCTCATTGGCCAGCGAGATGGGCATCCTCACCGTTGCCGTCATCACGCGGCCCTTTGGTTTTGAAGGTAAGCGCCGCCTGCAGCAGGCCGAGCGCGGCTTGAAGGAACTGCTCGAAAGCGTCGACACCATGATCGTGATTCCCAACGAGAAGCTGCTCGACGTGGCCAAGGACGCAGGCTTCTTTGAGAGCTTCCGCATCGCGGACGATGTGCTGCGCCAGGGCGTGCAGGGCATCTCCGACATCATCACCATCCCCGGCATCATCAACCGCGACTTTGCCGACGTGAAGACGACCATGGCCGGCATGGGTCATGCCGTGATGGGCACGGCGATCCGCTCCGGACCAAACCGCGCGGTCGAAGCGGCGCAGGCGGCGATGGCTTCGCCGTTGCTCGAAGCCGGTGCCATCGACGGAGCGCGCGGCATCCTGATCAACATCACCGGCTCAAGCTCGCTCAAGCTTTCTGAAGTCAACGAGGCCTCATCGCTCATCCAGACCTCCGCGCACGAAGACGCCAACATCATCTTCGGTGCGGTGCTCGACGAAAAGATGGGCGAAGAGGTGAAGATCACCGTCATCGCCACCGGCTTCCGCGACCAGATGCCCGAACGGCGCGCGCGCATGCTCAGCGTGGAAGAGGCGCCGATCATCTCCGTGCCCGTGGTTGCTCCTGACAACTGGATGCGTGAGCCCGCGCACGCGCCCGCTCCGGAGCTTGCGCCCGCACCCACTGCCGCGCCGGTTCCTGGTCCCCCGCGCTTCATGAGCCAGGATGAAGACGAAGAGTCCGGCGGCGCGAAGGCCTTCTTTTTCTCTTCCGCGCCCGCTGTAGCGACTACCGTCATGGTGGCCGCACCGCCCGCGATGCCCGAGATTGCCGTTGCGCCCGAGCCTTTCTTCGAGCCGATCGCCGAACCTGAGCCTGCGCTGCAGCCGCGTGATTTTGCAGCGGAGTTTCCATCGTGGCCACGCGACGTATCGGAGACCGCCGAGCCCAGCGCACCTTCGGTCACGCCTCTCTTCGCACAGGATCATGTGGAAACCGAGCGTGATCTCGATGTGCCCACGTTCATGCGGCGGTCGCAGTTTTAGAAGCAACGATCGGGGGTCTCGCGAAGCGAGGGGAAGTGGGTCGCAACTCAGAGTGCCCTTTAGTGACCGTCGTGCACTCGAAAGTTGTACAGCATTTTGGCGCACCCCGGAGCATGATAGCTGCATCTTCGGTTATTGTAGTAACAGTACTAGCCGAACGGTTACACGCCGGCTGCGCAAGTATTGTTTTTTGATTGTCTTGCGTCGGGATGGGTTCTGAAACGCAGATCCCTGCTTCCACACTATGAAGCGAAGATATTGCGTTTCTTTGCCGATAGACAGCATGTGCTTGGTTGAAGGTACGAACGCACGGCACAAATTCCACGGTTGAGAGGATGTTAACGGGATGAACGTGTCCGGCGTTTGGGCAATCGGTATAGCTTTAATGGTCTCGGGCGCGTCCGCTGGTGCCTTGGATGCTCCACAGAAACTGCACCATTCCAGGACACCGGAACCGCACCTGACTGAGACGCACCGCACGGCCAGCCATCACGTCCGATCCTCCAGTTCTGTTGCCGGCGCCCACACGACCAGAACCAGGGCGCATGTCCGCCGGGCCTCACTCGCCGTCCACCATCGTTACTACGAGCGCTTCACGGCGAGCTCGATCATTGACGGCCCCATCGGTGAAGGCGACATTACGGCGGGCGAAGATCCGGTAGTCCGCCAGGCCGCCATCGATGCACTGGGCGACGTAAACGGCACGGCGGTAGTTATCGACCCCTCCAATGGCCGCATCCTGGCCATGGTCAACCAGAAGCTCGCGCTTTCACCCGGAGCGGAGCCCTGCTCCACCATCAAGCTCACCGTGGCCCTCGCCGCGCTCTCTGAAGGGCTGGTCACGCGCGACACGATGGTGAAGCTCGATGGCTTCCGCATGAATATGACCCAGGCCCTCGCGCACAGCAATAACCTCTACTTCGAAACATTGGGCAGGGAACTGGGCTTTGAGCGCGTACGCCATTACGCCACCGAGTTCGGACTCGGCGAACTGGC
>JASHVE010000335.1 GCA_030039675.1 Acidobacteriaceae bacterium
ATTCGGCTTGGCTACCTTTACCACCGTCAGCCTGCGTTCTAACGTCGAAGCCGTCTCTTCCAGCGTGTGCATCAGCCGGCCCGCGCGCTCGATGGTCGCATCGGTTCCCTCCATCGCCTCCACGGCCACGCACGCCTGCGCCGCCACCACCACTGTCTGCCCAATGTCGAACCCGGCCACAGCCCGTGCCACGCCCAGCCCGTACTCGATATTCTTGCGCTCTTCCTCGTCCGGTGCGCGCCCATTCGGCACGGATAATGTCAGCACGCCCTCTTGGGCCAGCAATGGCTCCAGAAACGCCGTCGAGCTGATCAACTCGATGCCCTCATCGCCCAGCACCTTGGCCACCGCGCCCAGCAGCATGTCCGTATTGCGCGTACGCAGGTTGAGCAGCAGCTTGGCCAGCCGCCAGTCCGGCCGGATGGAGCTGAAGATCTGCTTGTGCTTCACTTGACCAGCCATAACAGCTTGCGAGATACCCTCTGCATGAAATGCCTCAATGAGCCGCGAGAGCTCTCCCAGAGAAAGCCAGTAAACGCGCACGCCCGCGTCGGTCTCCGCGCGCCGGCTCATCTCCGGATCGGTCTCTTCTTTGATGGCCGCCACGACGACAGCCAGCCCCTGCGCCCGCGCGGCATCGAGCAGCAGAAACGGAAACCGCCCATTACCGGCGATAAGGCCGAGCTTCATAACCGCGACCCTTGCTGAAGAGAATATGCGGGCAACGCAGCCGGACCAGAATTCACCATTGCGTCCCGTGAAGGCCATGTTGTTACGGTGCGCATTCCTCCCGGAGGGAGGAACGAAAATAGCCCAGGGCGAAGTTCGCGTAAGCGAACGGAACCCTGGGAATCAGGCCCCAGAACCCCAACTGCCCCGGCGGGGCGGCCGAACCGTGGTGCATCCATTTCGCTACGATATGGTCCCGGTAGGTGTGGGGATGAGTTTCGTCCCGTCCCTCCAGGACGGGACAGACGCCGCACCACGCAGTCCCAGGGTTTCGCTGCGCTCCACCCTGGGCTACCTTCAATTCCTCCCTCCGGGAGGAGCTGCCGCACATGAATGCGTCCTGTATCCAATCTGGCTGTCACGCCCCCGGCGCAAGACGGAATTGCACTCACTTGATCACCCCGCGGTGACTCCGCTCGATGAACTGCACCAGCAGCGCCACATCGTCGCCTTCGAGCGTGCGCATCTTTTCAAGCGCCTGCGTGGTATTCATCTTGCCAGAGAGCAGGAGCCGGTAGGCCTTCTGCAGCCGCTCCAGCCGCTCGGTGGAAAATCCCCGCCGTTCCAACCCGATTTTGTTAATCCCGAAGGCCTTGTTTTCGCGCTTGGCCGAAGTCAGCGAGAACGGCAGCACATCCTGCGTCACAATCGTGCCGCCGCCAACAAAGGCATACGCGCCGATCACGCAATGCTGGTGCACCGGGCAGAACGCGCCCAGCGTAACGTGATCTTCGATCGTTACATGCCCCGCCAGCGTGGCCGCGTTCGCCAGAATGCAATAGTTGCCCACATGGCTGTCGTGCCCGATGTGCACGCAGGTCATCAGTAGGCAGTTCGATCCGATCCGTGTTACCCCGCCGCCACCCACCGTGCCGCGGCTGATCGTCACGCTCTCGCGAATGGTATTGTCGTCGCCGAGCACCGTCTCCGTGGGCTCGCCCTTGTACTTCAGATCTTGCGGCGCTACGCCAACCGAGCAAAAGGGGTAAAAAACATTCCGCGCCCCGATCCGCGTCCGCCCGTCCAGCACCACATGGGAAATCAGCCGGCACTCTTCGCCCAGCACTATCTCCGGCCCAATCGTGCAAAACGGCCCCACCGTGCACGACTCTGGAATCACGGCTCCCGGAGCGATTACCGCGCTCGGATGGATCTTCACTCGCCCCCCGCACCTGCGCGCCGCTCGCGCACGCGCGGCACCACCATGCAGGTGAGCGTTGCCTCACAGGCTAGTTTGCCGTCCACATACGCCTTGCCCTCGATGCGGCCCGCGCGCGAGCGGAAAGAAAGCACGTCGACCTCAATCCGCAACTGGTCGCCTGGCGTGACAGACTGGCGAAACTTGGCGCGCTCGATCCCGGTAAAAACGATCAGCTTTTTGTCGCGGTCGGCGATTTCCACCAGCATGATGATTGCGCCGGCCTGAGCCATCGCTTCCACCACGAGCACGCCCGGCATGATGGGGTGCCCCGGGAAATGCCCCTGGAAGAACGGCTCATTGATCGTGACGTTTTTGATCGCCACCAGCCGCTTGGTGCGCTCAAACTCTACGACCCGATCGATCAGCAGAAATGGATACCGGTGAGGCAGGAAATCCAGGATCTCCTGGATGGCAAAGGTCATTCTTTCCTCTCCAGACAAGCACACGGCCAGGGGATCATCCGTCAGGGGGGTCCGTGGGCGCTCTACTGGATTATAAAGAAGCGCTTTGCCGCTCGATGTTACTTCTTGATCCGCTTCGTCGTCGCGTCCACGTCCCAGAAATCGGCCGGCAGCGACTGGTTGTAGGCCACCTTGCTCACGTAATATTGCCGCACCTGCTCGTCGTTCTTGAGGCGCGAAATCGTGAACGGCGTCGGGAAGCCATCGACGTTGTGATAATCGTCGTATTCCTCGCCGTCGGTGTTCTTGTCGTGATAGACCGGATCGCGCCACTCGAATGACCGCCGCAGCGGCAGGTGGGTCTGCGCGTCCATCAGGATCGTCACCGACTCGTTCTGTGGCGAGATCAGCGTTACCTGGTCGGCCAGATGCCGCTCGGCCAGGTGCTGGCCCTCGAAGATCAGGATCGTATTCGGGTCCTTCATCCACACCTTTACGACCGTCTCAATCGAGTGGTCGCGCCGGCGCAGATAATCATCCAGCGTGTCCTTGTCGATCGCATGCTTGCCGCGATAGGTCACCTCCCAGCCCGCGCGCCCGATGAAAAACTCCACCACATCGCGGTGCTTGGTCACCTCGATGCGGTCATGATCGGGCCACTCGTGGTAC
>JASHVE010000336.1 GCA_030039675.1 Acidobacteriaceae bacterium
TTCCTCGATCCCCATCGATTCCGGCATCGCCGTGAGCGGCCGCAGAGTGCCCGCTTGCAACGCAGGCCGCAGATCGGTGCCGCTGGAAAGCATCGCGCCGGTCAGAGCCTCCGCCGATTCCTCGAAGCCCACAAAGAGAACCTTCTCGCCGCGCTCGCACGCCGCGCGGGCAAAGAGGCTCGCCAGAGTAGTCTTGCCCGTTCCCGAGGCGCCTGCGATCAGGATGCAGGAGTTGTGCGGATAGCCCCCGCCGAGCATCTCGTCCAGTTGCGGCTGTCCGCTGGTCATCGGCTTGCCCAGCGGCTTGTGGCGCAGTTCTGTACCGGAGATGGGAATCACAGTGATGCCGCCCGGCGCAGTCACGTAAGGATATTCGTTGCGCCCGTAGTTCGAACCGCGGTACTTCACTACCCGCAGCCGCCGCGTAGTCACCTGCTGGTTCACCCGCTGGTCAAGATGCACAACGCAATCGGCCAGATAGTCGAGGAACTCATAGCGGCCCGATCCGTTGCCGAAGTCGCTGCGCTTCACGGTGAGAACCGTAGTGAGTCCGCGATCAAGCAACCAATCGTTCAGGAAAAAAAACTGTTCGCGCTCGCGCGCGGCGTCGTTGAAGTAGCGAAGCAGCACGTCGATTGCGTCCAACACCAGGCGCTCAGCCTTCAGAAACCGCGCCGCGCCTTCAATGATGCCCAGCAGCCCATGCAGATCGAAGCTGCCGGAAAGCACCATCTCGTGGTCGACGTGGGCGTCCACCAGCATGATCAGGTTCCGCTTTTCGAGCGCCGCCAGATCCCAGCCCAGCGTGAGCGCGTTGGCGCGCACTGCTTCCACATGCTCCTCGAAAGGCACAAGAATTCCCGGCTCGCCCGCCAGCGCACCGCGCACCAGGAATTCCAGGCTCAAAATACTTTTGCCGCATCCCGGCCCGCCGCTGAAAAGCGTAGTGCGTCCTTTGGGCAAACCGCCGAAGAGAACCTCGTCCAATCCTGGATTTCCCGTGGGTACCCGGGGCAGAACTACGGGTTGAGTGACGGCTGCTGACGCTGGCCCCTCGTCGCGAGTTGTCAAGTCCTACCTCCCTGGGGTGAATGCGCAACCTCCGCGCCATGCGGAAATCTGTGCGAGGTGCTCAACCGCCCCGTGGCGCCCGGAGTCCGGGTGGCTGCGCGGCGATAACGGCAAAACAATTGTTGAGTAACAGCCGCCGAATTGCGCGCAGACCCACGCAACGCGGGAAGCAACTCGCACCCGCAACACTGCATGGCTACAGCAGTTTCACAGTTGCCATGCCCTGAAGCCACTGCTGCAAAGTGGCATTTTTCTCAAGAAAATGCCATCTTCCGCAGTTTCACCCAGGGCACATAAACTGTGCAACCGCTCTAGAACGTTCAGGGGATCGTGCGCTCGGCAGCCCAAGCCAACACGATTATAGCCGGGGTCCTTTCCTGATGATTAACACAATGGTGGTAAATGGGGCTGGGTGCAATCAGTTGACTGCCGATACGGGAGCGGCGCCATTGCGGGAAGTTGGCGCGCCCGGCGAGGCCAGGTTCGGGTGCGCCTGCATGGCGAGGACGCGTGAAAACGTGCTCGCTCTCAGCGGTCGATGCAGGGCACCGTACGCGCTGTTGAGCAACTCCGCATCGGCAGTGTCGCCGCTCAGTTCCCAGATCATCACCCCGCCCAGGTGCTGACTCGCCGCGTAACTCACCTTGTATCGAATCGACACCGGATCTTCGTAGGTCCAGAAGTTCTGGCCGTCGAACAGCCAGGGCGCCTGCGAAAGCTCATCGCGAAAGACAGACGAGCTGGCGGCAAAAGCGCGAATCGAGTGGTAAGGCTGGTCCCCACGCATCGCCCGGCCCGGCTGGAACAGCCCATGATTCGCCTCACTCACCGCGGTCCAGCCGTAGCCGTAAAACGGCAGGCCCATCAGCAGCTTCGACTCCGGGATTCCCGTTGCTTTGTAGCGCGCGATGCTTCGCTCGATGCTCGCAGACGGATCCGGTACGGCTGCGCTCACAAACAGCGGCGCAACGAAGCCAGTCGTCGCGCTCCACGGCCCCGCGTAGTCGTAGTTCATGATCCCGAACTCGTCTACCAGCGGCGCGAGCGCTGCAAAGTCTGTGCCCGGCAGCCGGTCGGGCGATTGATCCACCGCCACCGAAAGCCGCAGCCCCGGCCGCACCGTGTTCATCTGCCGCCGGAACTCCTCGATCAGCGCGCGAAAGTTTGCGGCGTCTTCCTGTTGCGGGCTCTCCCAATCAATGTCCACGCCATCGAAGAGGTGTGGCCGCGCGACGCCCGGCGCAAACTCGCCGCGTAAGAACAGATTTACGCAGGAAGCGACAAACGCCGCGCGATGTTCCGGCGCCGCATCCTCAGCAAAGTCCGCGGCCCTGCCCTCCAGCGAGATGAAAATCTTCAAGCGCGGATAGCGCCATTTCAGCTCCTCCAGCTGATGAAAATAGCCGCGAAACTTCGATGCAGACTCGTCTGCCTTCCCATTCACGCTGTTTTCCGCCGAGTATGCGGTCATCAGGTCGGCCTGTACATCTCCCACCGAGCACGACCCATTCACCACAGATCCCGATGCAAAGTTGATCTGGTCCAGATGCTCCGCGCTTCCGCTGCTAACCAGATTCTTCACATAAAACGGAGTCGGGTAGTAAAGGTCCGACTGCGTGAAGTAGCCCACCAGCAAGTGGCGCCGTTTGACCGGCCGGTGCAGACGCGGCAAGGCATGCGCGGGCAGCGCAAATGCGCACAGCAGAAAAACGATCGGCACGCATGCCGGCAGCCGATGCAGCAGCGCCGGGCGAGGCGGGTGGCTCTCCATAAACGTCATGACGCGCCGAAGCTCTCGGGCGATTCACTGGTGTCTCAGCAGACGGAACGCGGTCCCGCACAAGCCCGCAGTCCGTCCCGCAGGAAAAAGTTGATCCTTCATGCCGCATTCGGCGTCTATCTGCACAAGAGACGCACGTGGCGAACTTCGCTGCGTGATCTCGATGAGCCGCGGCATTATGCAAGAGGCTCGCAGCAGCGGAGGACGTGCGATTCATGCGAAATAACCCTCTTCAAATTTTTTGCGCTATCTTTTTAACGGTCGGAATGGCCGGCTTGGCAAAGGCCCAGGACAATGCAACGGAACCACCTGCAAGCCAGGCGCTGCCGGCGATCCACACGCCGCAGTCGATCGACCAGGAGCTCGACCGTCTGACCAAAGACCTTGAGCTTACGCCCGATCAGCAGAAACAGGTCAAGCCGCTGCTCCAGCAGCACCACGACCAGATTCAGTCGCTGCTCGACAAGAACCCCACATTGACCCGCCAGGAACTCGGCCCGCAGATTCACGCCATCAGCGACCAGACCCATCGCCAAATCGACGCGTTGCTCACGCCGCACCAGAAGGAACTCGCCAGGGCCATGCAGAAGCGCGAGCATGACGGCGAAGAAAACCGGCGCCCCGTTCCGCCGCCCGCGCAGCCTGCCCCTGCGCGTCAGGCCTCCTTTGACCCGGACATGATCGCCTCCTGATCCGCTCTAAAAGCAAAAGGCCACTCCGCCTCGAGCGGAATGGCCTTCTGCAGCCCGTGACTGCGCTTACCTCGCCGCCAGCGAGGGCCGCGGATCGAGCGAGCCGTTCGCGTAGCCTTTTGCCATCTCTCCGATCGCGATCGGCCTGTAATCGCCTGCGTGGCCGGCCTGTCCGAACTCGGTCATGCGCTGCGCCACCACCTTCGCCATCGCCTCGCGCGCCGGCTTCAGATAATCGCGCGGATCGAACTTCTCCGGAGTCTCCGCAAACACCTTGCGGATGGCGCCGGTAATCGCCAGCCGGTTGTCCGTATCCACGTTGATCTTGCGCACGCCGTTGCGGATGCCCAGCTGAATCTCCTCCACCGGCACGCCCCACGTGGGCTTCAGCCTGCCGCCGTACTGGTTCACAATGTCCTGCAGATCCTTCGGCACCGACGAACTCCCGTGCATCACCAGGTGCGTCTTGGGCAGCCGGCGATGAATCTCGATCAGCACGTCCATCTTCAGCACCGACCCATCCGGCTTCTTGTTGAACTTGTACGCGCCGTGGCTCGTGCCGATCGCCAGCGCCAGCGCATCCACCCCGGTGCGCTCGGCAAACTCCACCGCCTGGTCCGGATCAGTAATATGGTCCAGGCCCGATCCGCCCGCGCCATGGCCGTCTTCCACCCCGCCCAGCACGCCGATCTCGCCTTCCACCGTCACGCCGCGCTCGTGCGCGTAGTCCACCACGCGCCGCGTCACGTCCACGTTCTCTTCAAAGCTCGACGGCGTCTTGCCGTCTTCTTTCAGTGACCCATCCATCATCACGCTCGTATAGCCCAATGCGATCGCGCTCTTGCAGGTCTCAAAGCTGTTGCCGTGGTCCTGGTGCATCGCGATCGGAATATCGGGGTTCAGCTCGGCCGCAGCCTCGATCAGGCGGAACAGGTACAGGTCTTCGGCAAAGGCGCGCGCCCCGCGGCTGGCCTGCACAATCACCGGCGACTTGGTCTGCTTGGCCGCGATCATGATGGCCTGAATCTGTTCCATGTCGTTCACGTTGAACGCGCCGACGCCGTAACCACCCTTGGCCGCTTCATCGAGCAGCTGCCGCATTGTTACCAGAGGCATAGAGTTCTCCTTTTCCTGCGGGGCTCCGGCCGCATGCCCAACAAACCGGCCAGGTTGCGGGAGCCGCAATCATCCCTATGGTAGCAGAGGCCCACAAGGGCAAAGTGTGTCCGCGAGCACGGCCCACTCACGGCCAGGCTGCGTGGAGGACGCGCGTCGGAGCCGGCACGAGCTTTGAAGAATTTGAACTTCAACCAAGTCCCGAAGCTCTGTTCGCAATGCCTGCCGATCGCAACGCCTAGCCGACGGATATTTTTATGCCTCCGGAGGGAGCAGGGGCCTTCAGGCCCCTGAATCCAGAAGCACAATGGAAGGCCTTTAAGCCCGAGTCGTATTTCCCCGCATCTGAAGAGGCAGAACCGGAGCCGGGTGCCCCAGGTCCCTAGCTTTCGGGGACCTGGGAAAGTACGAACCCCAATCCGCCCCGTGCCCCATCCTTTCGACTTTTTTCTGTCGAAAGGGTGGGACAGCGCCGCAGATAAATCCCTTCGAGTTACTCCGAAGAATGAGATACGTTGAGAAACTCCGACAAAGACGCGCCGAGGATGGGGTGCCCGGCGGCTTCACCCGACAGAAACGGGAAAGCCGCTGTAGACTGGCTCTCTGTCCCTTCACGCCACCATCAACCGCATCTTAAATGGGCAAAGCCTGCGAGGTAGGTTTATGAAAGCAGTTGTGCTCCACGAATACGGCGGCCCCGACAAGCTGAGATATGAGGAGTGGGCCGATCCCCAGGCAGGCGACGGCCAGGTTCTGATTCGCGTCAGCGCAGCCGGAGTCAATCCCATCGATTGGAAGCTTCG
Organism: Acidobacteriaceae bacterium; assembly: GCA_030039675.1. Taxonomy (GTDB): domain Bacteria; phylum Acidobacteriota; class Terriglobia; order Terriglobales; family Acidobacteriaceae; genus Telmatobacter. Next base: position 5,463 of record JASHVE010000336.1, read on the forward strand.
CAGCGGTGCCATGAAGGCTTTCATGCCGCTCGAGCTGCCCGCGATTCTCGGTTACGACTATTCCGGAGTGGTGCGCGCGGTTGGCAAGGGCGTG
>JASHVE010000337.1 GCA_030039675.1 Acidobacteriaceae bacterium
TTTCGACTTGCTGTACGGCCTCGGAAAGAATAAGCATCTGATTGGAACTGACGAAGAGCAGAACAATATCGGGACGCAACGCGGAAGCCGCAAGCGGCGCGTAGACCACATAATGCGAACGGGATTTGAGCACAGGAATCTGCGGAACATCCTCCGTTCGAACGTAGCCGAGGTCTGCGAAGATTTTGAGGGCATCCATGAGGTCGGCCTGCTGTTCCGGCGAAGGCTCGAGATTGTGCGTATGTACGCCGATGGAACAAAGGGAATGGTCGACGGCAGAAGTCGCGAAGGCTGCACTGGCTGCCTCCTGCCAGAAGCGGCAGCCCGCTGGCGCAACTCCACTATAGTTAGCTATGCCTGCCGGAATCTCGTCTATCAATGAGATTGCGATGGGTGGTTGCTTGAGTTGGAGTAAGCTGATGAGTTCCTGGGCAAGGTCGGCGTAGTTTGACATGGCGAAGTTCTCTCCTCTGATGGTGTGGCGTGCGGGATTACGCCTGATGAGCGCTCTCGACAGTGAAACCGAGTCCGGAAATAAATTCTCGAATGGCCTTCTCGGAAGACACATCAGGGTTGTATTCGACGGTGACTCTTCCTTCCGGATATGTCGAATGGCTGGAGTAGATGCCCTTTTCCTTCCCCAGCAGGGTGTCAAGCCCGGTGGCGCATGTGATGCAAGTGAAGCCCTTGACCTGAAGCACGAGAGTCTTGCGCAGAGCAGAGGCCAACGCATCGATCGAGGAGAAAGCGCTGCCGCTTGTAATCGCCAGGAGTTGGAGGAACTTCCGCCGGATCATAGAAAATCTCCCTGAAGAATTTCTGCTGCTTTGGATCACTTTGCTGTGCCGGAGCCGGGCTCATAACGCCACGGCGTTTCAATACTCGCGTTGTCAGAGAAGCGCGTATCGACGTAATCACTGAATTCGAGCTTCTTCTTGAGGACACCGGTTTCGATCATCAGATCGCGGACCATGTCGAAGTCCGCCTTGCGCGGCGCCAGCGGGCTGTAGGTCACGCGATCCAGCGGCTTGGTGAGAGCCCAGCGCAACAACGCGGGCTTCTGGTTGTAGTAGAAGCGGCCGACAAAGTCGGCGGCGTCTTCGCGATGCGGCTTGCTCTTATCCAGCCACAAGCCGGAGCGCGCGATGCCGTCGACCAGCACCTGCACGACATCCGGCCGCGTGTCGATCAGATCCTGGCGAACGACGAGGATGCATGACATGTAGTCGGGCCAGTAGTCGCGCGCCTGAAACAGGATCCGGCCGAAGCCTGCCATCTCTGCCTGCGAGGGGAAGGGCTCGCCCATGACAAAGGCGTCGATGGCCTTGGCGGCGAGGGCCCCAGAAACATCAGGCGGAGCCATCTCCACCATTTTGATTTCGTTCGGTTTGATACCCCAGACCTTCATGGCGCGAAAAAGGATGAGCCGTTCGTCGGAAAATCTGCTCGGGATGGCGATCGTCTTGCCGCGCATGTCGGCAAAGGTCTTGATGGGGCCATCTTTGCGGACCACGACGGCGCTGCCGTATCGGTGGCCAAGGTAGACCACCTTGATGGGCACTCCTTGTGCTTTGAGCGCAAGCGCCATAGGAGCAACGATGAACGCTGCCTGCACGCGGTTGGAGATGAGCGCCTCTTTTATCTCCGGGAAGCCCTGAAACATGCGCGGCATAAACTCTTCGCCGGACGTGGAGTACTTGGAAATGTAATCGGTGACGGGGCAGGTGAGCTGGCAGGTTACCGGAAGGTAGGCGACGGTGATTTTCCGCTGCGCGATGGGACGATAGTCGTTGAGAATCGCTGCCCAGTTCACATTGAGCCAGGCATGGAGTCCGGTGATGAGCACAAGCCAGCCGGATATCAGGAGCAGAGCTTTTGTCTTAAACCGCATGACGGAACCCCCAGCGGACGGAGCGAATTCGCTCGATCGTTCGAAAGCCGGCGTCGAGAATCAACCCGATGATGCCGATGATGAGCATGGCTGCGACCACGAGGTCGTAGCGCTTGCCGGAGTTGCGTGAGTCGATTACCAGATAGCCCAGGCCGGAGTCGACTGCGATCATTTCGCCCGCGACCACCACCAGCCAGCCAATGCCGAGCGCGATGCGGAGGCCGATGAGAATCTGCGGCAGCGCGGCAGGGAAAACAACCCTACGCAGCAATTGTGCGTTCGAGAGCCCAAAGTTGCGTCCTGCTCGACGGAACAATGGCGGAACACTGGATACGCCGCCGACGCACGCAACCACGATGGGAAAGAACGCACCGAGGAAAACCAGAAATATAGCGGCGGGGTCGCCTACACCGAAGAAGACGATTGCCACGGGGATCCACGCAATGGGGCTGATGGGGCGCAGTATTTCAAGAACGGGGTTGACAACCTGATGCAGTGCAGGGAACCAACCTAAGCACAAACCTAGTGGAATGCCGACGAGTACGGCGGCGCCAAATCCCACCGCAACGCGGCGCAATGAGGCACCGATGTCTGCCCAGAGCACATGCTCATGGGAGAGCCCGAGAATCCCGTGCCAGACGCCCAAGGGTGAAGGAAAGACATTCGTGCGGGTCCATAGCACGGAGTACTGCCACACGGCCAGCAAGAGCGCAGCCGTGACCAGCGGCCAGAGCCATATTTCCCATCTCCTTGGCTGCCGAATCTTCTTCATATCTCGTAGGCCAGCCCAATCATCTTGAGCAATTCGTCGCGCAATGCGAGATATCGCGGCGAGCTGATGTTGCGCGGATGGGGAATATCGATGGTGAGAATGTCCTGAATCCGTGCGGGGCGCGAACTCAAGACAACAACACGATCGGCAAGCTGCACTGCTTCGTCGGTCTCATGGGTGACGAAAACAATCGTGCGGCGTTCGGCCTGCCAGATGCGGAGCAACTCAGCGCGCATCAATACCCGGGTAATCGAATCAAGAGCGCCAAACGGCTCATCGAGAAAAAGCACGTCCGGATTTACCGCCAGAGCACGCGCGACCTGTAGCCGCTGCTTCATGCCTCCTGAGAGATCCGACGGATAGGCATGTTCAAAGCCCTGCAGCCGGACCAGCTCGACGTAGTGTGCAATGCGCTGTTCCCGTTCCTCGCGGGGCAGTTTCGACAGTCCGAAGCCGATGTTACCCTCGACCGTGAGCCAGGGAAAGACGGCGTACTCCTGAAAGACCAGGATGCGCCGGCGATCGGGGCCTGAGACGGTTTCGCCATCGATGGCAACGGAGCCGCGGCTTGGAGACAGGAATCCTCCCATCGCATTCATGAGCGTAGATTTGCCACACCCGGATGGGCCGACGAGGCAAACGAATTCGCCATCGGATATTTCAAGATTGATGTCTTCGACTGCGGCCAGCGGCTTTCCATTGCTTTGGTAGACCACGCTCAGACCCGTGACCTGAAGCTTAGGCTTGGCGGCAGATGCGGCAATAACCGTGTGTGGCAGCGACATCCTCTCTCCTAATCACCCCATTGAAAATACTTTATGCGTCCGATAGACCGCATGCCCAGATCAAGCAGCAGGCCGATGATGCCGATGATCAGCATTCCCGCTACGACCAGATCATATCGATTCCCGGCGTTTCTGGCGTCGACAATGAGAAACCCCAATCCCGAGTTGACTGCGATCATCTCAGCTGCCACAACCACGAGCCAAGCGATCCCCAGAGTGATCCGCATTCCGACCAGGAGTCGCGGCGCGACGGCAGGATAGATCACCCTTGCAACGAAATCGCTGGAGCTTAGTCCAAAGTTGCTGCCTGCGTTGATATACACGGCAGGAATATTTTGAACCGCACTCATCGCCGTTAACAGGAGCGGGAAAAAAGAGCCCACAAAGATGAGGAAGATGGACGAAAGATCTCCGATGCCGAACCAGAGGATTGCGATCGGGATCCAAGCCAGAGGAGATATAGGGCGAAAGACCTGCACCAGAGGATTGAAAGCCCACTCTCCGCGTCTGTACCAGCCCAAAATCAGCCCCAGAGGAATAGCGGTGATGGATGCGAGCACGAATCCCCACGTAACGCGGAAGAGCGAAGCCACCACATGTTTCAGGAGCAGGCCATGCTGGAGCAATTCCCCTGTTGCCGCGAACACGGCTATGGGGCCGGGAAGCAGTTGACCCGGATGCAGATCGATCGCGATCTGCCAAAGGGCCAGCAAAGCGAGTATGAACAGAACTGGACGCACCCAGATGGGGAAACGCATCCGCAGCGGCTCCTTGAGTAGACCCCTGAAGCTGGTGGGAAAGTGTCTGAGTTCGCATTTTAGCGAGGCCCGCAGAGAAATCGCCTCCATCGAAAGTAGGAAAATAACTTCAACTTAAGGTCTGTGGTGGCCATCACTTTGAGTCGTCGACGATAGCGTAACAATCCCGATAAGGAGAAATCATGGCAGACAAAGTTGTAGCGAACCAGGAAACCATTCTGAAGAATCAGGGCAACATCCTCGAGAACCAGAAGGTGATTCTTCAGAATCAGGGAGAAATCAAGAAGAACCAAAAAACGATTCTTGAAAACCAAGCCGATATCAAGAAGAATCAGTCCGCGTTCGCAGAGATTCTTTCCAACCAGAAGGAAATTCTTGTGAATCAGAAATCGATTCTGGCGGCCGTAAAGAAGTAGCGCGGAAGCAAATTGACAAGCTGCGGGCTTCGACTGCAGTTGGCTTGTCGAGGACGGAGTAAAAGGGAGCCACGATAAGGATGTGGTGCTGCTGTTTTCGGGAGAGAAAGGGTTCTGGAGCGTAGCGGAGGAGGCATTTCCCTCCCGGAGTGCATTCGAGGGGCAGCGGTCTGCGGGAGGACACTTATTCCGGCGGCTTGCTTGAGGCGCAAGCTGTCGCCGTTCATCTCCACGGTGTGGACGTGATGGGTTACCCGACCAGATTTGAGGCAGAAGAGGACGGAGACGAATTGCCGGTTCGCACTGGTCCCCCGCCAAAATTGCATCCGAGCGCAATTTGTACCCGTAAGGCAGGCTCGGAGTGTGTTGAGATTGATGGTTGTGAGGCGTATTTGCGGTGGGTGAATAGTCGCCGCACAGGAAGAAGGCTTCGGTGGGCGTAGCGCGGCAGTTTGTCAAGCACACTCCCTTTATCTGCGTTCCCGGACGTGGACTGTGGGAAGGCCTAAGCCGCAAGATCATAGCGATGATGCAGCCCGCCGCGCCGCGACATAGAAACGACCTTTGCGTTCGCGGCGGTGTTCTTTGCTGCCTTGCGGCCATCGGGAGCCTGCATGTCCAAACCGAGGTGAGTTCGATCCTTGTGGTAATAACAGAGGAATTCGGCGATGAGCCGTTTCAGATAGCGCTCATTGAGCGCGATGACATGATCGAGCAGATTGCGGCGGCAAGTACCCGCGAAACGCTCCGCCACGCCATTTGGCCAGGGGCTCTTAAGTGCAGCATGAGACGACTCTTGCACGCAGAACTAGCCTCCTTATCTGCCTGATGCGGCGACAGTTCGGTATCTTGGCGAGGGACAAGTGTTGATTATTGGAATCTCCGATGGAAACCTCCGTCGCAGCCTATAGGTTTTCTGAGCATCTTCGGCTACTGTGATCTTCGCAAGGATCTCGTGATGAATTGAATGAATCGAGTTAGTCAACGATCACTATCTAGCTGTCGGTGTCAAATAACACTTCCTAAGTGAGAGGTAGGCGCATGAAAAAGCAGCTTTGGTTCCTAATATTGTTACTGGCAGGCTTACTGACGAGCCCGGCCTACGGTCAGGGAGGCACTACAGGAGCTATCAGCGGCATAGTCACCGATAATCAGGGCGCTGTAGTTGTGGGGGCGGATGTCAAGGCAACTCAGGTGACGACCGGCGTAGTGTACGACACAAAGACCAACAGCGCCGGAGTTTATACCTTCCCTTACCTGCGGGTGGGACAGTACGAGGTCCGGTTCAACGCCGAAGGCATGAGAGAGGACGTTGTGAGCGGCATACTGGTGGACGAAAGCAATATCAGCCGCGCAGACGCTGTGCTTCAAGTAGGCAACGTGAACCAGAGCGTACAGGTCACTGCCGAAGCCCCCCTCCTGGAGCAGGAATCTACGACAGTCGACGCCTCCGTGGACCAAAAACTAATTAACGATCTTCCGTCCGTTGCGGGCGGCGGCACGCGCGACCCCACTGCGGTGGCCAGTATCCTGCCGGGCGTACAAACGCCGGGCGGTACGACTGGCCAGTCTTATGGTGCGCAGTTCGGGGTAAATATCGGCGGAGGCCAGCAGATGTCCACCGAGTTCCAGATGGATGGGATGGATGTGGCTTACGATGGCCTCCAAAACCCCGTACCCCTGGATATGCGGCCGGATTACGATCAGGTCTCGGAAGTGAAGGTGCAGGAGGGAGTGCCGAGTGCGGAATTCGGGCGGACCGCGGGCGGCGTGTTGACTTATCTTTCCCGCTCCGGAGCTAACGACTTCCATGGCGACGCAGGGGGCTTCATCAAAAACACGATTTTTGACGCCACGCCCTACAATTCCAAAGTCAAGGGCGTCGACCAGCAGTGGGAGATGCCGCTTTCCATCGGCGGGCCCGTTTGGCTCCCCAAGATCTACGATGGCAGAAAAAAGACCTTCTTCTTTTTTAACTTCACGGAATTCAAGGAGAGGGCCGGCGGCGAGCCGGAAACCGTTACGCTTCCCACCCAACTGGAGCGCAGCGGCAACTTCACGGATATCACCACTCCTATCTATGACCCGAACACAGGACAGCAGGCTGAATATAACGGCGTGAAGAACGTGATACCGCCGGGCGAGATAAGCGCCGTTGCAACGGCGATCAACAAGTTTTATCCCACCCCGCAGACCGGCAGCCTGACCGCCAATTACACGGGCATCGCGACGGCGGCGAGCCCGTCCATGGATGAATTCGTCAGGGTCGACCAAAGCTTCACGGAAAAGAACCACCTTTTCGCCAGCTATCGGCATCGCAATGAGGCTCTCTATGTCGCCGAAGGCGGGCCGTTTGGGCCCGCGCTGTCTGGGGACCCCTCACCGAGAACTGTGCACGAGGATACGGTCGCAGACGATTGGATACTCTCTCCGAGCCTCGTCAATCACATCGCGGTGGGCGACGTAGGTTTCTTTACCGCACAGTTGAATAATCCGATAAATCCCACCTATTGGACTCCTATCCCAGGTTCCTTCGGATCGGCTTTTCCCAGCTTCTGCTTCACTACAAATGGCTATACCGGGCTGGGCAGCGGTCTGGGCAGTTGCTCGCAGGCTCAAGTCAATTCCCAATTAGACCGGGACCGCGACGCTCAAGATACGGTTTTTTGGAACAAAGGTACTCATAGTGTGAAGATTGGAGTCCGGTATCTCTGGTTCCAGGATGCTGAGGACCAAACCAACGGCTTGAACGGTGACTACCAGTTCGCCAACACGGAGACGGCACAGATTGTCAACGGCAGCCCGGTGCCGAATACGGGCAACTCCTACGCCAGTTTCCTGTTTGGCGCGGTCGATTATGCGAGCATGGTCGACCCTGACGACTACGACTATCAGCAGGCGTCATTCAGCGCGTACGCGGAGGACGGTTGGAAGGTCAACCATAAACTCAGCCTCAACTATGGTGTGCGATGGGATATCCAACCTGGCATGCACGAAATTCAAAACAGGATTTCGGAGATGAGCCCCACCACGCCCAACCCCGGTGCAGGCGGCTTGCCGGGCGCCTACATCTTCGCTCCACAGCAACACGTTCGCAATTTCGTTCACACCTATTATGGCGCGTGGTCACCTCGACTCGGCGTAGCCTATAGTCCGACTTCGAATCTTGTGGTTCGCGCCAGTGTCGGGACTCTTCTGGCGCCGCAGTACGCCGTTTACGGCGACTCTCTAGGCTTTAGCGGCGGCGACACCGTTGAGAGCCCCGGAGCCGGAGTTGCGGCAATGCAATGGGACAAGGGCTGGACCAATGTGACCAAGCCGCCGAGCTTCAACCCGGCGATCGCGAATGGCAGCAGTGCCACTACGGTTGACCGAAACGCCGATCATTGGCCCTCTACCCAGATGTGGTCGTTAGACATTGAAAAGTCCTTCGCTCGCGATTACCTGATCGATGTCGGGTATGTCGGCCAGTCGACCCATCACATTGCAAACTCCGACGAGCCATACAACCAAGTGAATCCAGGGTATCTTTCGCTCGGATCCCTGCTACAAGACACCTTCCCGGCCGACTCCACCGCCCTCAACGCGGCTGGGTTTTACCCTCCCTACGCCGGTTTCACCGGGACGCTGGCGCAGGCGCTCAAGCCCTTCCCGCAATACCTCGGCGTGAAAGACCAAGGCGAACCGGTCTTCGGCTCGAACTATGAAGCGCTGATGATCAAAGCGCAAAAGCATTACTCCAATGGACTCGAATTTCTGGTTTCCTACACCTTTTCGAAGTCGCTCAGCAATGTCCCGCTCAATGTCTTTGGATACATAGCCGGAGCGGCAGGACCGCAGAATGCCTACGACCTGAAAGCGGAGAAATATCTGTCTCCGTATGACATTCCGCAGGCTTTGGTGCCCACTTTTGTCTATGCGCTGCCGTGGGGTCCTGGACGCACATTCCTGCACAACGGCCTTTTCGGCAACGTAGCGGGTGGTTGGGAGGTGTCGGGTATTTTGACTTACGACCGCGGAACCCCGGTTGCGATTCAAGTTCCGAATACCCTATCGTTTCTCGATAACGGCCGCTTGAACGCCGACTATGTTGCCGGCCAGCCCATCGGTGAGTCACACGGGAAAATCCGTATAGCGAATACGGGCGGTGTGGCGGCGGGAACTGTAACACTCAATCCGGCTGCTTTCACTGCCCCGCCGGCCTTCTCGTTCGGCAATTCGTATATCCTGCCCAGTACACGCACGGCGGGCTACGCGAATGAGAATCTATCTATTTTCAAGCGTGAGACATTCCACGATAACTACGTATTCGAATTGCGATTCGATATGATCGATGCGTTCAACCGCAACGAGCCAGGCGGGTTGGTCACGAATATAACTAATCAGGCGCAGTACGGCCAATATACCTCAACAGTCGATGGCCCACGAACCTGCCAGTTCGACACTAAGATCTCTTTTTGACGCTGTAAGTGATAGAATCCGTAAGCGTCAGCATTTGGAGGGGTGGTGAACCGATCGGGCATCGTAGCATTAGCCCTCTTGATTGCGCCACTTCTCCTCCACACCCAGGAGCCAGCCACGTGTAAAAACGGGCTGGCTCGCCTTCAAGCCGGAGCCTATGCTGCAGCTCAGGATCTTTTGTGGGAGTGCATCGAGTCCGGGGCAGGAGATGGAAACGATGCCTTCTATCTTGCGCAAACTTATCGCCCACTAAAGAACTACGCATCTGGACTGACGAGGGTCAACCAGATGCTCGAGAAGCTGCCGGACAACGTCGATCTGCTGTATATCGCGGCCTATCTTCACTATCGCCGCAACGAAACCAAAGATTCCATGATGCTAACGTCCCAGGCTTACCGCCTAGCTCCGAAGGATTGGCGAATCCAGCAACTCTTCGCCCTCAACTATATCAGCTTCAGTATGCTGGAAGCTGCCAAGTTGTCTCTTCAGAACGCGATCGCGCTCAAGCCTGACAACGCCGAACTCCGGTATCAGCTCTCGAGGCTGTATTTCACCCAGGGCAACTATGTCGCTTCTATCGACACGTCCAAGAAGGCGCTGGCAATCTTTCCTGATTACGCTGAGGTCTATCACAACCTGGCGCTATGTTATGAGGGTACCGGCAATGTGGACCTGACCGAAAAGAATTTCGAGAAAGCCATCGAACTTGACCGGAAATACAACCGGCGAGACGAATGGCCTTTAGTCGATTTCGCGGACTACCAGCGGATGCTGGGACATCCGGAGGAAAGCATTAAGTTGCTTGGCAAGGCTCTCGAAATCAATCCCGAATCTTCCAAAGCCAATTATGAAATGGGCGAACTGTTGAGCGATCTGCACAAATACGACGAGGCCAGGAAGTACCTTGAAGCCGCACTAAAACTAGATCCCTGCAATGCCGCAACCATTTACGGTCTTGCCATCGTCACGCGACGGCTCGGGGACGTGGCGAAATCTCGGACGTATTTCGATCAGTTCAAGGAAGTGGACCGCGAGAACAAAGATCCGGCCAATAGTGGAAAAACTTGTCTCGCTGCCGAATCGGTACATTAGAGCAGTTCCCGAATTAACGTCGACTTATTGAGCGCCGTGCAAGGTGACCTTTTCCTAAGGCAAAGGACACTTAAACATCTTCCTTCGGTATACAAAAATTCGGGAACTGCTACAGAACAGGTCTGACAAATGCCGACAAGTATTGACTAAAATGACTCGCGAAATTACCAAGCCGGCTGAGCGGGCCGCAATTCGTTGGCCCTTTGGCATCGTTCAGACACGTGCCGGCGTGCCGCCAGGCGTCGCGATCGATGTGCTGGAGCCACCGAGATGACGCGCCGGGAATGGCTGGCTGGTGTCGCGGCATGGGCCGCGGGAGCGGCGATATCGAGTTATGGCCAGCAGGGAGGAATGGCCACGCCCGATAGGAAAGCCGTGCCTCGCGCGAAGCCTTCCGGACTTCCGTTCAACGCCCGGTTCACCGATATCTCCGAGCAAGCCGGCCTGCGCGCCCCGATCATTTACGGAGGAGCGAATCACGACGATTACATCCTTGAAACCAACGGATGCGGGGTCGCGTTTTTCGATTACGACAATGATGGATGGCTTGACATCCTGGTTTTGTGCGGCGCGCGCCTCGATGGCACTCCGTCAGGCGCGTGCAACCGCCTGTACAAAAACAATCGCGACGGCACGTTCACGGACGTGACGAAAGGGGCCGGACTCGAACATAGTGGCTGGGCCTGTTCCGTCACCATTGGCGACTATGACAACGATGGCTTCGAGGATGTGTTCATCACCTATTGGGGACAAAACGTCCTCTATCGTAATAATGGCGACGGTACATTCACTGACGTAACGGAAAGAGCCGGACTGCTGGAATCGGGGCCAGTGCTTTGGAACTCCGGTGCCACCTGGGTTGACTACAATCGCGATGGTCATCTCGATCTGTTTGTGGCCACCTATCTGGACTTCGACCAGAAAGCGATTCCGAAACCGGGTGCTAGTTCGTATTGCCGCTACATGGACGTCCCCGTGAATTGCGGACCGCGCGGGCTCAAGCCCATGCACCACAAACTATACCGGAATAACGGCGATGGCACGTTTACCGACGTCAGCGAAGCGTCCGGGATCGCCCAACTTAGCGGCAGCTATGCAATGACGGCCGTGGTAGCGGATTATGACGAAGATGGCTGGCCCGACATTTTTGTGGCCTGCGACTCCACTCCTAATTTCTTACTGATGAATAATCACGACGGTACGTTTCGCCAGGAAGCCCTGGAGCGCGGCGTGGCCTTGAGCCA
>JASHVE010000338.1 GCA_030039675.1 Acidobacteriaceae bacterium
CAGGCCGCGCCATTTGCAACCATGCTCGGCCACGTAGAGCAGCGCGTTCAGCAGCTGCAGATTGCTCACCTTCACGTTGCCGCGCTGCCGGGGAAGGCTGACGGCGACACGCTGATACTGTGCTTCCGTGATCTCCATGCACCGCAGCATAGCATGGAATTACTGATTAGTGTTAACAGGCCCTAGAGCGGTTCCACAGTTGATGTGCCCTTGCCGAAGCCATGGAAGGTGGCATTTTCTTGAGGAAAATGCCACTTTGCAGCAGTGGCTCCGGGATACAGCAACTGTGAAACCGCTGTAGGCATAGCTCAAGCCTTTCGGCCGTCTTCGCTCCGGATGCTACAATTCCAGCCGATTGCCGCTGCCAGAAAAATGCATTGGCCACGCGGCAATCGACGAGGAGCGAATGCGCCTTCCGGCTCGAACCCGACTAAACAACCACACGCTGCCTTGCGCTGCGATCTTATTCGCTCTGCTTGCCTGTGCAACGTCCGCAGCCGCGCAACCCGTTGATCTCTTTCCTGCCGACTATCAGGACCAATGGACGCGCATCGCGATTCCGCCGACGCATCCGGTGAGCGAAATTGCCCAGTGGCACATCGATGCGAACAAACGCGAGATTGTTTGCGATGGCAATGGGGGCCACGAGTGGCTTCGCTTCAATCATGAGCTTGGGGATTTCAGCTTTCACGTGAAGTGGCGCTTCACCAAGCTGCCGGGCACGCCGAAGTACAACAGCGGCGTCTTTTTCCGGAACAACGAGGATGGCACCATCTGGCACCAGGCGCAGACTGCGACAGATGGCGGCTACATCTTTGGCGAAACGCCGATAGATGGAAAGCTGACCCGCTTTAACGAGAAGAAAGACATGAAGGAAAACCGGCTTCGGCCGCCGGGTGAATGGAACAGTTACGATATCCGCTGCCAGGGCCCGACCTGCACGCTGGCCGTCAACGGCGAGGTGGTGAACACGATTCAAACGGGAGTCAATAAGGGCTACATCGGCCTGGAGTCCGAGGGCTATCGCATCGAGTTCAAAGATTTCAAGGTGCGGGAGCTGCCGTAGGAAATCTCCCCGCGTGCCAGAACTACATCGGGTAGCGTTCGAGCTCGATACATTGCCGCGCTACGTTACGGCTGAGCGCGACAGTATCTGCCGGCGTAAAGCGCGCCAGCCGCCGCAAAATGACGAGTTGTGTTCGCAGCGCGTCGCCTTCGCCACAGCCCGCCAGAATGCGCCGTGCGCGCTGCTCAGCCAGTTCCATCGTCTCTTCCGCAATGAGGCCGGTCATCGCTGCCGCAACGGGAGCCGTGTTCCGCCGCGCCTCGGCGAGCTTGCGCGCGCGCAGCCAGGCCGATTCCAGTACGTAAATCTGGCTGATCATGTCAGCCAGCGCAGCCATCACTTCCTGCTGTTCCTCGATCGCCGCCATAAAGCGCTGGCTGGCGACCCCTGCGGCGAAAAGGGTCATCTTCTTTACAGCGACCAGGATGCCCGCCTCGCGCGCGAGCGCCTCGTCGGCCTCGGATGAAGCGTCAAACGAAGGCGGCTGCATGACCTCGTCCATCACGCGCTGGATGGCCGGGAGCAGCGGCAGCTTGCCGCTCATCGCCTGCTTCATAAGCCAGCCGGTGATGATGAGCCGGTTGATCTCGTTGGTGCCCTCGAAGATCCGGTTAATGCGGGCGTCGCGGTAATAACGCTCTGCCGGATACTCCTCGACGTAGCCGTATCCGCCCATCGTTGCCACCAGCTCATCAGAAACCAGCGTGAGCATCTCAGAGCCGTAGACCTTCAGAATCGAGCACTCCACGGCGTACTCGGCGATGCTCCTGGCCGTGTCGCCCGGCCCATGCGAGCTTTGCCGCGCATCGATCATCCCCGCGGTGCGGAATGCCATGCTTTCTGCGGCGTAAAGCTGGGCCGCACTCACGGAGATCTTCTGCTGGATCAGGCCCAGTTCCGCAATGGGCTTACCGAAGGCGCGCCGCTCTTTGGCATAGCGGACCATGTGCGCAAGTGCGTGCCGCGCTCCGCCAACACATGCCACGCCCAGCCTGAACCGGCCGGAGTTCAGAACATTGAACGCAATGTGATGGCCCTTTCCGGCCTCGCCGAGCAGGTTTTCCTTGGGAATTTTGCAATCCTGAAAAACCAGCGGGCAGGTCGACGAACCGCGGATACCGAGCTTGTGCTCTTCCGCGCCCACGCTCAACCCCGGCGTCGTCCGCTCCACCAGAAACGCGGAGAATTGCTCGCCGTCGATCTTGGCAAAGACCGTGTAGAGATCGGCGATGCCACAGTTGGTGATCCAATGCTTTTCGCCGTTGAGGATGTAGTGGGCGCCGTCGGCCGAGAGGGTCGCGCGGGCGCGAATGTTCATAGCGTCGGAGCCGGAGCTGGCCTCAGAGAGGCCGTAGGCGGCGATCCACTCGCAGGTGGCCAGTTTGGGCAGATAACGCCGCTTCTGCTCTTCGGTGCCGTACCAGAGCAGGGGCAGCGTGCCGATCCCCGTGTGCGCGCCGAAGGCCGTCGAGAAGCTGGCCAGCACAGAAAGCTGATCGGTGACCACCGTGGAGGTGACCTTGTCCATCCCCAGGCCGCCATACTCTTCCGGCACGTCGACCGCGGTGAATCCCAGCTCGGCCGTCTTGCGCAGCGTTGCAGCCATCGCGCCTGACTCCTTGGCCTCGACGGCCGCCGTCGCGGGCAGAATCTGTTCGCGGGCAAACTGCGCAGCCGTCGTAGCGATCTGGCGCTGCTCTTCGTTCAGGTCTTCCGGGGTGAAGATTTCAGCTGGAGTGCGGGTTTCCAGTAAAAAGCTGCCGCCCGAGGCGGCGAAGGCGGGAGAGACAGTCAGGGTCGACATAAACGGGGCGTTCTCCAACTGCGAGTCAAAGGTACGCGACCCAGGCTCGGGAAAGCAACCACGACACGGCGAATCGCGTACAATTTCCTTTGAGCGGTTCCACAGTTTATGTGCCCTCGCGGGAGCTGAAGAAGGTGGCATTTTCTTGAGGAAAATGCCACTTTCCGGTAGCGGCTTCAGGATATAGCAACTGTGAAACCGCTGTAGCCCGCCGTGGAGGCGTCGCCCTGTTTCCCGTGCTTCTAACCTTAGTCGATTCCGCTGCATTCCGTTCCGGCGAATCGCTTTCCCAAGCGCTGGCGTTCCTGGCTTTCGCGCCGCAAAGCGGATGGCGGCATTATCTGAAGACGCAGTATGCCGACCAGACCTTCCGGGGTCTTTACCATTGGAATGCCTTCGACGCGGCCATGCTGATTCCCTACTTTGCGGTCATGATCGTGCTGGCGCTGTATGGCATTCATCGCTACACGATGTGTTATCAGTACTTTAAGTACCGCCGCAACTATGATCCCAGCCCGCCCAGGCATTTTGACGAGCTGCCCCGCGTGACGGTGCAACTGCCTATCTTCAACGAGCAGTTCGTCATCGACCGGCTGATCGACGCGGTCTGCTCGATCGAGTACCCGCGAGAAAAGCTCGAAATCCAGGTGCTCGACGACTCGACCGATGAGACACAGCAGGTGGCCGCCGCAATCGTCGGGCGCTATGCGGCGCTGGGTCATCCGATCGTCTACATTCACCGAACCAACCGGCATGGCTTCAAGGCCGGCGCCCTCGATGCCGGCCTCAAGGTCGCTAAAGGCGCGCTCGTGGCCATCTTCGACGCCGACTTCGTCCCGCCCTCAGACTGGCTCATGAACGTGATCCACCACTTTGCCGAGCCGGAGATCGGCATGGTGCAAACGCGGTGGACGCACCTAAACCGCGACTACAGCATGCTGACGCAGATTGAGGCCATCCTGCTCGACGGGCACTTCGTGCTGGAGCACGGCGCCCGTGCACGCTGCGGCGAGTTCTTCAACTTCAACGGCACCGCGGGCATGTGGCGCCGCGAGGCCATCGTGGACGGCGGCGGCTGGCAACATGACACGCTCACCGAAGATACCGACTTGAGCTACCGTTCGCAGATGGCCGGCTGGAAGTTCAAATATCTGCCTGAAATCGAGTGCCCCTCGGAGCTGCCGATCGAGATGACCGCCTTCAAGACCCAGCAGGCACGCTGGGCCAAGGGCCTTATCCAGACCAGTATCAAGGTGCTGCCCATGGTCTTCCGTTCCAGCACCTCGCGGCGCAACAAGATTGAATCTGTGTATCACCTGACGGCCAACATGAGTTATCCGCTGATGGTCATCATGTCGGCCCTGCTGATGCCGGCCATGATCTGCCGCTTCTATCAGGGCTGGTTCCAGATGCTGCTCATCGACGTGCCGCTGTTTACAGCGTCCAGCCTGTCCATCGCTGTGTTCTACCTGATGAGCCAGCGCGAGCTGTACCCGAGGACCTGGAAAAAGACCTTCTACTATCTGCCCTTTCTGATGGCACTCGGCATCGGCCTCACGGTCACCAACACCAAGGCTGTGATGGAAGCACTGTTCGGCGTCAAGAGCGCGTTCGTGCGCACCCCCAAATACCGCGTGGCGCAGAAGGGTGAAAAATCGCAGGCCGCCAAATACCGCAAACGGCTGAAGCTGGCCCCCTGGATCGAGCTGCTCCTGGGTTTCTACTTCCTTCTGGCGATTCTCTACACCTTTTCGAATCACAACTACTTCACCGCGCCATTCCTGATTCTCTTTGTCGTCGGCTACTGGTACACGGGGCTGATGAGCCTGCTGCAGGGGCGCTTCGAACGCTGGCGCAGCGGCGGGGCGAGTGCAGAGGAGTCGAGTCCGAAGCCGTTCCCGGTGGGCGTGTAGATGCAACCCCAATCAATCGTTTGGGATCCGGTTAAGGCCCGCATCAACAGAGAAAAGCACGGGATAGAATTTGAAGAAGCAGCAACAGTCTTCAGAGATCCCCTCTTGCTGATAATGCCAGATCTGGAGCATTCTCAAGATGAGGGCGATGGGTAGCCTTAGGTAGGTCTGTTCGGCAATTGCTTCTAGAGCAAAACCAGGGATCCTGTGTCCTATTGAGTTTCATGCCGAGTCACCGCTCCCTGTTGGTCGCGTTGACTTTAGAGTTGTCCCTTCGGGATACAGCTACCCTGGTTTTGCTGTAGTCGTCGTACATGCAGAAGACGATCGGACAATTCGCGTTATCAGCGCAAGAAGAGCGACTTCTCGGGAGAGAAGACAATATGAGCAAGCATCCGAAGGAAACGAAAGATGAAGATCACATGCGCGAAGAGTACGACTTCGCTCATGCGATCCGGGGAAAATATGTGCCGCGCTTCCCATCGGACGTAGTCATGGTGACTCTCGCACCCGATGTGGCTGCAGCTTTCCCTGACGCGGACTGTGTGAATGAGGCACTCCGCCTGCTGCTCAAGGCCGCTAAAAAAGCGACGCCGGCAGCATAGCCAACTCCGCTTGCACTCCGGCTCGCAACGGCAATCCCCGCCGCCTGCGTGCACGGGCCGCCATCCAGCCTCGCCCCTCCGCTACAATAGAGTGAAGCGCCTGCTGCGGCGAGGGTCTGAATCCTCGCGTCTGCCAGGCGCGTCAGAGTATTATGCTGGCCAAAAATCTCCCTGAAGCCCTTACGTTTGATGATGTTCTGCTGGTGCCTGCGTACAGCGATGTCGTGCCCATCCAGGTGAGCACGCAGACGCAGCTCACGCGCGAGATCGCGCTGAATACGCCGCTGATCTCTTCGGCAATGGATACGGTCACCGAGTCGCGCATGGCCATTGCCATGGCGCAGCAGGGTGGCATCGGCATTGTGCATCGCAATCTCTCCATCACAGACCAGGCCGGCGAGATCGACAAGGTAAAGCGATCAGAGAGCGGCATGATTGTCGATCCGGTGACGATCGGACCGGATCAGCTCATTGCCGACGCGCTCGAAGTGATGCGCCGCTACAAGATCTCCGGCGTTCCGGTCACGCAGGGCAAACGCCTGGTGGGCATTCTCACCAACCGCGACCTGCGCTTTGAGACCCGCACCGACATCCCGGTCGACGACGTGATGACCAAGGAAGACCTGATCACCGTTCCCGTAGGCACGACGCTGGAAGAGGCCGAAATCATCCTCCACAAGCATCGCGTGGAAAAGCTTCTGGTGGTGAACGATCAGTACGAGCTCAAGGGCCTCATCACCGTCAAGGACATCCAGAAAAAGCTGAAGTATCCCAACGCCAGCAAAGATGATCAGGGACGTCTGCGCGTGGGCGGAGCGATCGGCGCAACCGGAGATTATCTGGAGCGCGCGGCGGAACTGGTCCGCGCTCGCGCAGACGTGCTGGCTATCGATTCGGCGCATGGACACTCCTCGCGCGTGCTCGAAGCGGTACGCGAAGTAAAGAAGCGCTTTCCCGGCGTGGCGCTGCTGGCCGGCAACGTGGCTACCTGCGAAGGCGCGCTCGCGCTGATCGACGCAGGGGCCGACGCGATCAAGGTTGGCATTGGCCCCGGCTCCATCTGCACCACGCGCATGGTCACCGGCGCCGGCATGCCGCAGATAACCGCGATTGCTGAGGCGTATCGCGCCGCACGCGAGCACGGCATTCCCGTGATTGCGGACGGCGGCATCAAGTATTCGGGTGAAATCACCAAGGCCATCGCGGCCGGCGCAAGCTCCATTATGATCGGCTCGCTCTTTGCCGGCGTGGATGAGAGCCCGGGGGAGACGATTCTTTACCAGGGCCGCAGCTTCAAAACCTATCGTGGAATGGGCTCACTCAGCGCCATGAGTCAAGGCTCCGGCGAGCGCTATTTCCAGTCGAACGCCGACCTGCCTTGTGACGACACGGCTACTGAAGGCGTTGTGCAGCGCGAGCGCGCCAACCAGAACCGGCTGGCGAAGTTCGTGCCCGAAGGCATTGAAGGCCGGGTGCCGTACCGCGGACCGCTGGAGTCGATGGTCTTCCAGCTTGTGGGCGGTTTGCGCTCCGGGATGGGCTACCTGGGCTGCGGAACGATCAAGGAACTCCAGGAGAAGGCGCAGTTCGTGCGCATCTCCGGCGCCGGCCTGCGCGAGAGCCACGTCCACGACGTGATCATTACGCGCGAGGCGCCCAACTATCATGTCGAGTAGCGAGCGCGGCGCCAGGTTCTGGGTCAGCGCCTGGCTGCCCGTCGTGGTGGCTGCCTGCCTGGTTGCCATCGAATCCACGGCCTATTTTGGCGCCGACCGCACCAGCGGGCCGCTCCGTTATCTCTGGGAAATGGTCTTCGGGCTGGTGACCGAGCGGCACTGGCATATCATCCACATTCTGCTGCGCAAGTCAGGCCATTTTCTGGGATTTGGTCTGGTCGGGCTCACCTGGCTGCGCGCCTGGTGGATGACGCTGCCGCACGCACGCTTTCTGAGGGTCGAGTTGCTTGCGCTCGCCGGATCTGCACTGATCGCCAGCGCCGACGAGTACCACCAGAGCTTCCTGCCCAACCGCACATCCTCTCCGCGCGATGTGCTGCTCGACTGCGTCGGCGCGCTGGTGACGATGTGTGTGGCCTATCTCATTCTTCGCATAAGAGCGCCACAGTACCTGTCACGGGCTGCTTGATCCAACCTGCAAAAAGAAGGGCGCACTCCACAACGGAGGTGCGCCCGCGCAGCTCTCCCGAAGGAAGATCTGCTGTTTTGAATCCTCGTCTGCCTCTTTACGCGGCTTCCTCGCCGCCTTCGCCTTGACCCTCAGCTTCAGCCTGCTTGTTCTGCGCTTCGAGCTGCTCTTCCAGCTCTTTGCGCTTCTTGGCCTTCAGATCAGCGCGCTTCTGGCGCTTCTCATCCAGCTGCTTCTCGGCGCCGAGGAGCTCGATGAATGCCTTCTCTGCGCCGTCGCCCTGCTGGAAGCCGGTGCGCACGATACGCAGATAGCCGCCCTGGCGATCACCATAGCGCGGAGCCACGGTATCAAAGAGCCGCTTTACGGCATTGTCGGTCTGGAGGAAGCTGAGCGCCTGACGGCGCGCGTGCAGATCGCCCTTCTTGCCCAGGGTGATCATCTTTTCGACGTGCGGACGGACGGCCTTGGCCTTAGCCACCGTGGTCTCCACACGATCTTCGACAATAACGGACGTGACCAGATTGCGCAGCAGCGCGCGCCGATGGCTGGTGTTGCGTCCGAGCTTGAATCCTGCATTGCGATGGCGCATTTCTTAGCTCCTAGCTTCTAGCTCCTAGCTTCTAGCTCGATTGCCGGTAATCGACAACGTGGTATCCGCACCAGAAAGCTGGAATCGTGTAGCCCTTTGAAATCTCAACTTGCTTCCAGCTTCTAGCCGATCACCCTCTAGCCAAATGACGACAGCAGGAGATTCAGATTCCAGCACCGTCAAGCTAAGAGCTAACAGCTAGAAGCTAGTAGCTGCTTTTAGAAGTTCTCCGTTTCGGTGGGCAATTGCAGATCCACCGAATCGAGCGGCTCGTCCTCTTCGTCGTAGCGGCCGAAGCTGCCCGCAGCCAGAGCCGTTGCGGGCGGGATGCTCGTGGGCCCCGGCACGGCGTTGCCCTGCTCGTCGATCTTCATGCCCAGCGAGAGGCCCATCTGCGCGAGAATCTCCTTGATCTCGTTCAGGCTCTTGCGGCCGAAGTTCTTGGTCTTGAGCATCTCGGCTTCGGTCTTCTGCACCAGCTCGCCGATGGTCTGAATGTTGGCGTTCTTCAGGCAGTTGTAGCTGCGGACCGAAAGCTCCAGCTCTTCGACGGAGCGGTTGAGATTGTCGTTGCGGAGCAGGATGCGGCCTTCCTCGCCGCGTGCTTCGGCTTCAATCTCCTCCTCGAAGTTGATGAAGATGTTCATGTGGTCCTTAAGCAGCTTTGCCGCCAAGCCGACGGCATCCGCAGGCAGCACGGCACCGTTGGTCCACACCTCGAGCGTCAGCTTGTCGTAGTCGGTGATCTGGCCGAGACGCGCAGCGTCGCCGATCAG
>JASHVE010000339.1 GCA_030039675.1 Acidobacteriaceae bacterium
TATGGCGCGGCGTGGACAGCGATGGACTCGACGCCGAAGCAAGGTAAAGACAAGTTTGTGGCGCGCAGCGGCGCAGTTTCAAGTGAGCGTGTCATCGGCCAGGTTCCAGGCGATCCTTGCGGGTTGAAGATGAGCGCGACGCCCGCGGGCAACGACATCCGGTTGCAGACCGACCCGCTGCGCGACTGCAGTGGAAATGCAGTGCCAGATGGAACCATCGTGACCTTCACAGAGACTTATAACGGCGTGCAGTCCACGGTGGACGTTCCGCTGAAACGCGGTGTCGCACAGGTAGAGATGCCTGCGCATCCCGGAGCGACAATTACCGTCGCGAGCGGTGTGATTCTAGGGAATCAGATTCGGTGGGAGAGATAAGCATGCTGAAATCGTGTCTGATTCTGTTGACGGCAGCGAGCACCGCGGTAGCGGTGGCGTCTGCGCAGCCGACCGTGCGCATAGGGCCGCCTGCGCATCTTGATACGCAGCGCCCGCTTGCCGACGAAACGGCCAAGGCGGCGATTCGCGATTATCTCCAATCCTGGCAGAGCATGGGCGCGGCGCTCGATGAAAACCGCGTGGACCTGCTGGATGCGGATTTTGTGGGCGATGCCAAAGACAAGCTCACGGCAACGATTCAGGAGCAGGCGAAGCTCGGAATCCGCACGCAGTACGAAGATCGGGCGCATGATGTGCAGATTGTTTTTTACTCACCGGAAGGTTTGTCCATCGAACTGATCGATACGGTGGACTACGACACGCAATTATTCGACCACGATAAACCGCAGACGAAACAGCAAGTGCACGCCCGTTACATCGTGGTTCTAACGCCTGCAGAGGTGCGATGGCGGGTGCGGGTTCTCCAGGCAGAGACGGAGTGATTGCGCCTGCCGCAGGGGATGGATCGAAGGCCGCGCGCAAGAGAGAGGCGGTTGATGGTAAGCGAAAAGTACGGCGTGGCTCGACCGAAGCCTAATATCAGGAGCTAGTTATGATCTCAGTGGTTGTCCCCATCTACAACGAAGAGGAACTCATTGTACGATTTCATGAAGCCGTTGCTGGTGCGCTGAAAGACGTTGTGAACGAGTGGGAGGTGGTTTATGTCAATGATGGTTCCACGGATTCCTCGCTGGAGTTGTTGAAAGGTTTGCAGGAGATGGATCCTCATGCTGTGGTTGTGGAGCTGTCGCGCAACTGGGGCCACATGGGAGCCATCTCAGCCGGACTGAGCACAGCGCGCGGCCGCGCGGTCATTCTCATGGATGGAGACTTCCAGGATCCGCCCGAAGTTCTGCCGGAGATGATCAATGCGTGGCGCGACGGCGCTGAGGTTGTGGTTGGCGTGAGAAGAAGCCGTCAGGAACGGCGGAAGATTCTTGCCGGGCTTTTCCCGCTGTTCTATCGCGTGCTGGGCACACTGTCCGATTACCCGATTCCGCTCAATGCTGGCATTTTTGGCCTGATGGATCGCAAAGCCGTCGACTCGGTCATCGCGCTCGGAGAAAAGAACCGGTATCTGCCTGGATTGAGGGCATGGGTCGGCTACAAGAATGCCATTGTGTACTATGACCGGCAGGACCGGGCTGGCGGCGACGGAAAGCTCTCTTTCCTGAGCCGGATCAAGTACGCGATGGATGCCATCACAAGCTTCAGCTACAAGCCATTGCGGCTCAGTTTCGGTTTGTTCGGCTTTTCTACCTGCGTGGCCGCACTGATGGAGCTGCTGATCCCTTTTACCAAGAACCCGGTTACGGCAGCGGCGTTCGGCATTACGGGCGCGGTGTTCTTTGTCGGAAGCCTTCTTTTGCTGTCGGTCGGCGTGCTGGGTGAGTATATCGGGCGCGTCTATGATGAGGTGCGCAACCGGCCGCTCTCCCTGATCAGTCGCGTTCATCGCTCCCAAATCGATATCGCGACGCAAGTGGGTATGCTTGCCGTTCAGAATGGCAGCTTCACGCTTCCCCCGGATAATTATCCGGAGCGGGATGTCACGCAGGCCGCGTAGAAGAAAGACGTCCCTTACGGCTGGTTTTGCGAACCCGTAGATGGCGGAGCGGAGGAGGCCGAAGAATTTTCTGTCGGCGTAGCGGCGCAACTGGGAATGCCGCGTTCAATTGCCGTTCCTTCTTCATAGTCGTTCCAGGTCTCGAGCATCAGGAAGGGAATGGGCTCGTCGGGCGGGAATTCTTGGTGCCAGAAGTTGAAGGTGTCTTTGAAAGTCTGGCCGCACCGCGCAGATATGTGACGGTTGAGACCCCAGGACGCCTTGCTGTCGTTAAACTGGGCCCACGCACCGCCGACGATGATTTTATCGGGATATTTCTTCATCGTCGTGTAGAAGTTGCTCAGGTATTGGTCGCCCCAGTTACTGCCGTCCTGGCTCCATCCCCCCTGCCCCGGACTGACCCAGGCATAGTAGCCGTCGAAGGCGTCTCCGTCCTGCTGCTCGGGAAGATTTTCCTCGATCAGTAGAGGAGCAGGTTTCCACCGGTTCACGACAGCGCGCACCTTCGTCCAGTCCGTGTGCCGTCCCTTGGGAAAGATGAAGATCACAGGGCGGCCTTCATAGGTGAGATAGGCTTGATGGCCCGGCGCGTTCGACGCCAGATAGGTGTCGTGAAACATCGTGAAATCGGCGATCGTTTCATCGGTCGCCCCGTCATCGTCATTGGTCTCGTCGTACATCATGGCGACGTGGAAATGGTTCTTTGCCGCAGCCTGCTGCATCAATGCGTAGGCGCGGTCGATGAAGGGCTCGCGGTCGCCGTACCAGTCGATCACGAACGCAGAGATACCCATGGCCTGCGCGTGGTGAACCTGCTGTTTCAGGACCGCCGGATCCTGGGAGGAGTAGCCAACGGAGATGTGCTCGGGATGCCCAAACCACGCCTCATAGAGAGCGATGACCTCTGGAGCGTTGCCGACGGCCCCGTGCTGCAGTTGCACCGAGCCGCCCGATCCAGGTTCGGAACATCCCCGAAGAAGAAACAGAAAAAGAAGAAGCGCAGTACCTGTCCAACTGAACATGCTTGATTACTTAGAAGCGTGCAGCAACCGCCGGGGTTGGTCGCTATAAGCAGCCAGAATCGGCATTTACGCATCGGATTATGTACTGACGGGGATAGTTGTGCCCGCTTGAGTTCTCCTTTTTCCGTAAGCCTTGGAGTGTCAAAAACAGAGTGGCCACAGCAATTCACAAGCCGAAATCATTGCCTGCCCGCATCGTGACGGGGAGCATGGTCTTGCTCTCCGGGTCGGGTATGCAAGTTGCGACGAATCTGGTCTATAACATTGTGGTTGCGCGGTTTCTCGGGACGCGCGGCTTTGGCCAGGCAACCGTAGTTTACACGCTGCTCGCGCTGCTGACTGCAGTCACGCTCTCCTTTCAGATCGTTTCCAGCAAGGTAGTCGCGCAACAAAGCACGCCGGAAGGGAAAGCAGCAGCCTATCGGGGATTTCATCATTGGGCATGGGGATGCGGTTTGTTCGCCGCTCTCATCTTGTTCATTTTTCGAGATCCGATTTCGAGTTATCTTAACCTGCCGGACACGGTACTCGTGCCCCTGATCGCAATTGGCGCGGCGTTTTATGTGCCGCTGGGAGCGCGGCGCGGGTACATACAGGGCACATACGGATTTCGCGGCCTGGCCTTCAGTCTGGTTCTGGAAGGCTCGGTCCGGCTTGGTGGCGCGTATCTGCTGATCTTGGCGGGATTTGGCGTGCGCGGCGTCATTGCGGCAAATGCGGCATCAACCGCCGTCGCTTATCTTTGCATTCCGCTGCATCTGGCCCCGCGTGTGGCCAATCCTCTCGGCTTCTTCGATGCGTTCCGCGAAACCAGGCAAGCGCTGGTGTTTTATTCGGGCCAGTTCCTCATCGGCAATTGCGGCATCGTGATGGTCAATCATTTCTTTTCCGCGCACCTGGCCGGACTCTACGCAGCAGTGGCCATGGTGGGGCGCGTGATCTTTACCATGACGGCTGCGGTCGTGAATACGACTTTTCCGTTAGTTGCTGGCACAAGCGCAGAAAACAGGCGAGATCTGAAAGTGATCGCGACGTCGTTATTGCTGGTGCTGTCCAGCGGCGCCGGATTAGCCCTTGCATTGTGTATGGCACCCTCCTGGGTGTGGACCAAACTATATGGCTCCGAGTTTCAAATTGCAGGGAGATATAACCTTTCTTATTTGCTGGCGCTATACGCCCTGTCCCTCGTCATCTATTCACTCTGCGCGGTGGTCATCACCTTCGAGATGGCGCACAAGATCGCCAATACGAGCTGGGTGCAATTGGCCTGCAGCGCACTTCTGGTTGCCTGCATCTACCGCTACCACTCGTCTCTACTCGACGTGATCCTCGTGCAACTGGTGTTGATGGCGGTGCTCTTTGTCGTGGTGGCAATTCCTTTTCTGGTGAACTCGCTTAGCGACACCCGGGCAGCATCGCTGACCGGTCCCTGCAGACCGGTGACGCTGATTCGCCGCATCTCAGAGGACGAAGTGATAGCGGAGTTCTTGAAGAGTGACTTCGAGAATCCGGCATTCCAAGACTACCGCCGAACCATGCATGCGATCGTCAGCTCACCCGATTTCGACGACCCGGGCGAAAATGCGAAACGGCGCGCATTGCTCTTCATCCGGCATCTCGCCCTGTGGAGAGAACTTCCTGAAGGAACGGAGTGGTACGAAGTTGAAGTGAATGAACGCGAGTTAGAAAGCATTCGCGTCTTCCCGCGCGCTCAATGGAGGAAGCTGGCGCGAGGCAACTACTCCGTCACGCACGTGGCCAGACGTTTAACCACGCATCGGCACATCGTCGATGCTCCTTTCCTTGCCAAGATTGATGCGATCAGCGATAAGCTGCTGCGGCAAGAGACCCCCCGCGGCGCCGTCATCCTGATCGGGCTAAGCGAGAACGAGCCTATTACCGTCTTGGACGGAAATCATCGCCTGATGGCGACGCTGCTCGCGTCTCCTCAAACGCTGGGCAAGCTCAAGTTTGTTTGCGGACTATCGCCGCGGATGGAGGAATGCTGCTGGTACAACACGAATCTGGAAACCCTCTTCCGTTACGGAAAAAACAAGATGGCGCACACGCTACGCAATCCGGAGGCGGAACTGGCGCGTCTTTTACACGAACAACCGGAGCTTTTGTGAGGAATCGACCGCGGGCGCGTTAGTGGTGTACAAGAACACTTCAGGAGATGACGATGTACGAAAGTCCTCGGCAGGGCTTGGAAACGACAATTC
>JASHVE010000340.1 GCA_030039675.1 Acidobacteriaceae bacterium
TGTTGCAGGTGTTTTACTCTGTGTGCTCGGTTCTTCGCCGCAGTGAACAAGCAGGCGAAGCGGTTTATGTCCGACGAGCACTTCACGGTGGATGGCACGCTGGCATGGGCCTCGCAGAAGAGCTTTCGCTCGAAGGACGGTTCCGATGACGGCAATGGGACGAATTTCCATGGGCAGAAGCGATCCAACCAGACGCATGAATCAACCACCGATGCCGACGGGCGGCTGTACAGGAAGAGTTACGGCAAGGAGTCGAAGTTGAGCCTATCTGGGTCATGCGCTGGTGGAGAACCGCAACGGTCTGATGGTGGCGGCGATGGTGCCGCAGGCCGACGGTTACGCGGAGCGCGATGCAGCGCTGCTGAGATTTCGAACGGGAAGAAACGAAAATCCCCAGCAAAGACGCCACAATCAGGCGAATTTCAACGGCTTCCTAAGGAGCATGCGCATGATACGAATGTGGTTTTGTCTCTGGCTGTTTTGCGCAACCGCCTTTTCACAGGAGTTGCCTCTACTCGGAATTTCCCATATTGCCTTCCGGATCAGCGCTATCGAAAAAGCCCGCGCTTTTTATCACGGCGTCCTCGGATACGACGAGGCATTCGATGACAAAACGCCCAACGGCCAACTCTCGATTGCTTATTTCAAAGTCAACGACAACCAGTACGTCGAGATCATTAACAAGATTGTGCCGGATCGTGACGTCCTTATGTCGCACATCGGCTTTTACACTGACGACATCAAGAAGCTGCATAAAATGATGGCCGAGCGCGGCCTGGTCGTTGGAAAGATCATCGATGGAAAGGATGGCAATCGCAGGTTCACAATTCAAAAACCGCCGGGCATTGTCTTGGAGTACATCGAATTTCTGCAATACGGCCCGCATTCATGGCAACGTCAGTCGACGGGCAAGTACCTGAGCGACCACCGCATCTCCACCCACCTGCTGCACGACGGTTTCGTGGTTACGGACTTCGAAGCGGCTCGGCACTTCTGGGTGGACCAATTAGGCTTCAAGGTTATGTGGGAATATAAGCCTGACAATGTAAGGGTCCGGCTGCTGCATTTGCGCTTGCCCGGACCGAGCGGCGAATACGTGGAAATCGGGAATCCTACCAAACCGGTCACAGGGAAAAAACAATTGGGCGTCGTGGCGCACGTGTCGCTGGAGGTCTCTGACATCCAGGCGGCTTACCGGGAGGTGCAGGATCACGGATACACGGAGAACCTCAGACCGCCCATGTACGGCCCCGACCATCGCTGGCAACTCAATCTGTACGATCCGGACGGCACGCGCGTGGAGTTTATGACTCCGATACAAATGAACAACGATACGAACAACGCGAAGCAGTAACCGGCGGCAATTTGTTTTATGCGGGTCGGGCCCTGTACAACAGCGCGCCGACGTGGTAGCCCGCGGTAGCGGGCTACAGCTTCCGGCAAATCCGGTGGAGGCGGGCATTGCTGGCTTGAATGGTACCGTTAGGGAACCTCTGCACAGGCCGCTGGCTTTTCAAAGACGAAGCAGCACAACGGTTGAAGAGCGGTTCTCAAGCCAGTTTCATGTCGAATCGCATATCGTTCATGTGCGTCCAGGGCGGATTGCCCGGACGCGATTCGGAATATGAGCGGTGCGGCACGGCAAACGTCTTCTGCGGCGTTCAGTCCAAAGCGAGACGGCACTTTACCAAACCGACTGCGAACCGCTCTTCGCCGCAGTTCGCCGATTACCTTCTGGAGATCGCGGCCAGCTACCCGGAGGCCGACACCATCCACCGGGTCATGGACAATCTAAGCTCGCACAACCGCAAGGCGCTGGTGGATCGGTTCGGCCGCAGCTCGGCGGCCCGTTATGGGAGCGATTCACAGTGCATTACACCCCAATGCACGGCAGTTGGTTGAACCAAGCCGAGATCGAGATCAGTCTGTTCTCCCGTCAGTACCTGGGGCGGCAAAGAATCCCGTCGCTCCGACAACTGTAACGACAGCCAGAGCATGGAACTGGAGAATGAACCACCACCGAGTCACCATCAACTGGCGGTTCACCCGCAAGAAGGCTCGCAGAAGTTCGGCTACAACAAAAACAAATTCACACGGTCAGAGACCTAGGGTGCAGCCACCCCGAGCGCGTATCCGGAAACCGCGGCGATGATCGGCTTACTTATCCGCCACACGACATCCCATTCCGCCGAACCAATCCGTTGCATACATATCCGTTAAACTCTGCGCTTGCATCTCCTTAATGCCAGCTCCGGCGCGAATGCCATTTCAGAGCCAGTCAGGACAATGCATCCGATGGCCGGATGGCTATCAAATGCAACCAGCTGCAACCAGCGCCGAAGTTACCTCCTGCAACACCTGCAAGTAGAGGGCATTGTGTGCCTTTGGGAGGTTCAACCTGATTACACTCACTCTGCTCGTGTTTCGACGAGGATCAGTTCAAAGTTGGCTGGCGTCGATTCAGGCACATTCCGTTTCTCCCTGTGCCCGGATATGGTTGATGATTCCCGAAAAATCGCTGGCACCGAAGCCCGCTGCTTCGTAGCCAGTGTAGATATCGGCTGCGTGCCTTCCAAGGGTTGTCTGCGCGCCTACCATCTCCGCCGCCTCACGCGCCAGTTTCAGGTCCTTGAGCATCAGGCTGGCAGCAAAGCCCGGCTTATAGCCATGGTTCGCGGGACTTGAAGGCACGGGGCCGGGAACCGGGCAGTAGGTAGTCACCGCCCAGCATTGTCCGGAAGACGTGGAAACCACATCGAAGAGCGCCTGCGCTGAAATACCTAGTCTCTCACTGAGGACAAACGCCTCGCACACGGCAATCATGGAAGCTCCGAGAATCATGTTGTTGCAAGCTTTTGCCGTCTGACCTGTGCCTGCTGGGCCGCAGTGCACGATCTTCTTTCCCATGGCTGAAAGAATGGGCTCGGCACGACGCGCGGCGGCATCCTCTCCGCCCACCATAAAGGTAAGCGTTGCGTTCGTGGCGCCGACTACTCCTCCGGATACCGGCGCATCGAGAGAGGCCATGCCCGCAGCCTGAGCGATCGCATGCGCATCGCGAGCGCTCTTCAGGTCGATGGTTGAGCAGTCGATGAAGAGTGTGCCCGGTCCGGCATTCCCGACCAGGTTAGTGCGATAGACTTCAAGCACATGGCAGCCTTCGGGCAACATCGTAATCACAACTTCCACACCGCTGGCCGCGTCTCCGGCGGAGCTGGCAATTGTGATTCCCGCTTGTTTGGCGGCCGCCAGAGCATGCGGCACCACGTCGAAGCCGCGCACATCGTGCCCTGCGCGTATCAGATTTGCCGCCATTGGACTACCCATTTTCCCGAGTCCCACAAAACCGATCTTGGCCATCGTTCTCCTTTAAATCCTTCCTGAATCTCTAGATCTAGATGTCGATCCCAAGGTCCGCAAAACCGGATTTTGCGGTTTTCTCCATATCTAGCTCATGGTTGGTATCACAAAACTCGCAGCTTCCTTTTCGCCCAACGGCCAGCGCGAAGTGACGGTCTTCGTCTTCGTATAAAACCGGATGGCATCTGTTCCATGCTGATTCAGATCCCCGAAACCTGACTGCTTCCAGCCTCCGAACGTGTAGTAGGCGATCGGTACCGGGATCGGAATGTTGATGCCGACCATGCCCGTGTCGACTCTTGCCGTAAACTCGCGTGCAACTTGTCCGTCGTTCGTGAAGATAGACACGCCGTTGCCGAAAGTGTGTTCAGACGGGAGCTTGAGGGCCTCTTCGATTGAATCCGCCCTCACAACCGAAAGTACCGGTCCGAAAATTTCTTCTTTGTAGATCCGCATCTCCGGTCTGACCCGGTCGAAGAGGCAGCCCCCCATGAAGAAGCCGCTTTCGTATCCAGGCAACTGAAAGTTGCGTCCATCCACCACCAGATTTGCACCCTCCCGGACACCTAGTTCGACATAGGATTTTACGCGCTGCAGCGACTCTCCGTTCACCAGCGGGCCGAAATCGGCCTTGGGATCGGTGGAGTGCCCGACGCGCAGCGACTTCACGCGTGGAACCAGCTTATTGAGCAGCGCATCGGCCGTGGTTTCTCCTACGGGAACCACCACGGAGATCGCCATGCACCGCTCGCCCGCCGAGCCAAATGCAGCTCCAATAAGCGCATCGGCCGTCATGTCGAGATCCGCATCCGGCATGACGATCATGTGGTTCTTTGCGCCTCCAAAACACTGGGCACGCTTGCCATGCGCGGCGGCAGTCGCGTAAATGTAGCTTGCGATCGGTGTCGATCCCACGAACCCCACCGCCTTGATTCGCGGATCGGTGAGAATGGCATCGACCGCCTCCTTGTCGCCATTCACCACATTGAAAATACCGGGCGGCAAACCCGCCTCAAGGAACAGTCCGGCAAGGTGCAGGGGCACCGAAGGATCGCGCTCTGAGGGTTTCAGGATGAATGCGTTGCCGCACGCGATCGCCGGACATGCCTTCCATAGAGGGATCATCGCAGGGAAGTTGAAGGGCGTGATGCCTGCGACCACTCCGAGCGGCTGCCGCATAGAATAAACATCGATCCCGGTGCCGGCCCCCGTGCTGAATTCTCCCTTGAGAAGGTGGGGAATGCCAATAGCGAATTCAGCTACTTCGAGGCCCCGCCGGACATCGCCTTGAGCATCGACCAGCGTCTTGCCATGCTCCATCGACAAGAGCTTTGCCAGTGCCGCCAGATCGCGGTTCACCAATTCAACGAACTTCATGAACACGCGCGCGCGGCGCTGGGGGTTTTCCGCTGCCCAGGAAGGTTGTGCCTTTGCTGCGTTAGCAATCGCCGCTTCAACTTCGATACGCGACGCCAGAGGCACCTGAGATTGTACATGCCCTGTGTTTGGGTCGAATACATTCGAGAAGCGCTGCGATGCACCTCTAACATGTCGGCCGCCAACGAAATGCGTTAGCTCTTTCACTCTGGTTTCTCCCGATACGCGATCAATAGGACAATAACCATTGGCAATCAGACACGGCAATGCTACATTGTTCTCATCCATTGTGCATGAATTCGCATACCACAATTAGCTTTGACTGGGGGAGCCTGCAATCCTTTCTCGCCGTCGTCCGGGCGGGAAGACTCACAACCGCTGCTCAGCAATTGGGTGTAGACCATTCAACCCTAAGTCGCCGAATTCAGAAGCTGGAGAAAACACTGCAAGCGCGCCTGTTTGACCGGCGCGCTCACGGATATGTTCTCACTCCCCCGGGGGAGCGCTTGCTAAATTTGGCGCAGGAGATGGAGGGTGTGGCGTTGACCATGATGACGGAGGTTGGTGGATCGCGCCTCAACATCGCGGGCAGCGTACGCGTAGGCGCGACCGACGGCTTCGGCAGCATGTTTCTGGCGCCTCGTCTGACCAAACTCCGCGATTGCCATCCGGATCTGGATATTCAGCTTGTCACTCTGCCTCGCT
>JASHVE010000341.1 GCA_030039675.1 Acidobacteriaceae bacterium
CCATCGGGAAGATCCCTGGGGTAGTGGACGTGGAGAACGGCATCGACAACACGATCAGCGGGCCGGCTACGAGCTTTCAGGTTGATCCGAATGTGGCTTCGCGGCTCGGTTTCACACCCAGCGAGGTGTCTGCAGACGCAACCTCCATTCTCGACGGCCTGACTACGACCGATCCGCTTATTGCGGATGGCAGGCCCTACACCATTCGCGTGCGGCTAGGCGCCGAGCACCGGAGTTCGCTCGATACCATCGAGAACACCGTCTTTAACTCCGCCTCGGGCCACACGGCGACGCTTGGCTCACTGGCCAACATTCAGCAATTGCCGCCGCAGAATGAAATCCGGCGTGAAAACCTGCAGCGGCTGATCGTGGTCACCGCGGATCTGGAAGGCTCCGACCTGGGTACGGCGATCGCAAAAGTGAAACAGACGATAGCGGGGCTGCACCTGCCGTCGAGCGTGCGGGTGGAGTATGGCGGTACATACGAAGAACAGCAGAAGTCGTTCCATGACCTGCTGCGTGTGCTGATCCTGGCGCTGGCGCTGGTGTTTGGTGTGTTGCTGGCGGAGTTTCGCAACTTTCCCGCGCCGACTGCCATTCTTACTTCGTCGGTGCTTTCAATCTCCGGCGTGATTCTGGCGCTGCTCGTGACTGGAACCACATTCAACGTCGCTTCGTTTATGGGCCTGATCATGGTCATCGGCATCGTGGCCAAGAACGGGATTCTACTGCTGGACGCGGATGAGCGGTTCCGTGCAGAAGGTGGGTCGGCGAAAGACGCCATGCTGCACGCTGCGCAGCGGCGGCTGCGGCCGATCGTGATGACCGCACTGGCTGCGGTGTGCGGCATGTTGCCGTTGGCGTTCGCGCTGGGAGCGGGCTCGCAGATGCTGCAGCCTCTGGCCATTGCAGTGATCGGAGGGTTGGCTGTCTCGATGGTGTTGAGCCTTGTGGTCACCCCACTGGTGTATTTCCTGCTCACACGCAATCGAGAGATCTCGCTGGAAAAGGCGGCGTAGTTTTTAGAGCGGTTCCAGGATAGATATGTCCTATCAAACTTTGTGCCAGGTCGCCCCTCGTTGGGGTCGGGTCGACTTGATCCCATTGCCTGCGGTATATGGCAATCCTGAGACATGTAGCAATCCTGGAACCGCTATAGCAGGCGGCGGAATGGGAAAATAGGAGCATGGCCTTCGATGCTTCCATCCGCTTGACTGCCGGCGAGGCGCGTGTGCTGGGCGCACTCGTCGAAAAGGAAGTCACAACGCCGGAGTACTATCCGCTTTCGCTGAACGCGCTCGTCAATGCGTGCAACCAGCGCTCGAACCGCGAGCCGGTCATGAATCTCGATGAGGACGATGTGCGCCAGGCGCTGCACGGCCTGGAGGAGATGCGTCTCGCCGGGAGGGCCCGCTCGGCCGACAGCCGTGTGACGAAATATGAGCACTGGCTGGGCGAGGCCTTCAACTTCAGCCGCGCAGAGACGGCGGTGCTCTGCGTGTTGTTACTGCGCGGGGCGCAAACGCCGGGCGAATTGCGGGGCCGCACCGAGCGCCTGCACCGGTTCGATGAGATCTCTGAGGTGCTCGCCGGATTGCAAAAGCTGATGGAGCGCGAGCCGCCGCTGGCGGCCATGCTGCCGCGGCAGCCGGGAACCAAGGAATCGCGCTATGCGCACCTGCTTTCAGGGCCGGTGGAACCGGCCACGGCTTCGCAGGCGGAATCCACGCCGGAAAGTTCCGCTGGTCGCTCGGCGTACGAGGAGCGCATCGCGCAACTGGAGGCCACGGTAATTGAACTTCGTCAACAGCTTGCAGACCTCAGCCAGAAGATCGATCGTCTCTTCGGCTGAAAAACGGTGCCTCGTCCACGGCTGAAAACTGACGCGGAATTGGTGTCTCGCGGATAGTGAAAAAGCGCTATGATTTGGCTGGAGAATAGCTATGTCGCAGTACATTTTTCTCTGCCAGGATTGCCACAAGGAATTTACGCTGAGCCTTCATATTGCGGACGTGGAAAAGGGCGGCGCGGCCTGTCCGCATTGTGGGAGCAAGCGGGTAACCCAAGAGGTGATGGCGTTTTCAGCCGTCACGTCGAAGAAGAGCTAGGATACTTCCAGCTCTCAGAACACAAGAGGCCAGGAAGGCCGGTTGCACCCATCGTCGCGTAACCGGTGAACGAGTGTGAATGTCGTTGAAAAGATTTTCGCACCCATTGCAGAAGACCGTTGCCAAACGGTAATATTCCACTGAAAAAGTTTTCAGGAGTGTTTTCACCCATGCGCATTTCCGCGTCGCTCCTTGTCGTTTTGTCAGCGTTGGCAACGTTTACTCTTTCCGCGCAGACAGTGGCCGCACCCAAATCCATGCACAAGTCCGTGCAAGAGGCCGTTCCCTTGCAAAAGGTGGCGCAGACGCCACCGATGGGGTGGAATAGCTGGAACTTCTTTCATGGCAACGTGACCGAGCAGGATGTACGCAACGCCGCCGATCAGCTTGTGGCCACAGGGATGAAGGATGCGGGTTACATCTACGTGAACATCGACGACACGTGGGAGGGCGACCGCGACGCGGATGGCGTGTTGCACACCAATTCGAAGTTCCCCGACATGAAGGCGCTGGCTGATTATGTGCACTCGAAGGGGCTCAAGCTCGGCATCTACTCTTCGCCCGGACCGCAGACGTGCGCGCACTATGCGGGCTCACTCGATCACGAAGTACAGGATGCGCAGCTCTATGCTTCGTGGGGCATCGATTATCTGAAGTACGATCTGTGCAGCTTCCGCTCGGCGGAGATGACGGCCAAGGCTCCCGATGATAAGGCCGAGCAGATGCGGATGATGATCGCTGCGTACAAGAAGATGGACGACGCGCTCAAGGCGGCGGGCCGGCCGATCCTGTACTCGCTCTGCCAGTACGGGTGGGACGCGGTTTGGGAGTGGGCGCCGGAGGTAGGCGCGAATGCGTGGCGCACGACCGGTGACATTCAGCCTAACTGGAACAGCATTTATACGATCCTCAACATGCAGGCCGGCCTGGCCAAATATGCGGGGCCTGGTCATTGGAACGATCCGGACATGCTGGAGGTGGGCAACGGTAGGCTCACGCTTGGCGAGAATCGCGTGCATTTCTCGATGTGGGCGATGCTGGCCGCGCCGCTGCTCGCCGGCAACGATCTGCCCAACATGAAGCCGGAGATCAAGGAGATACTCACTAATCGCGAGGTAATCGCGATCGACCAGGATAAGCTGGGTCGCGAAGCAACGCGGGTCTACTCGGAAGGCGAGGTCGATGTGTGGACGCGGCATCTCTCCGGCGGCGCGATGGCGATCGCGGTTATCAACGCGGGGAGCGACCGCGTCTCAACGCATCCGTTCCATCTCGACCTGGCGAAGCTCGGCCTGCACGGCATGCAACACGCGAAAGACCTGTGGACCGGCAAGGAGACGAACCTCACCAACAACATGCCGCTCGAAATTCCGAGCCACGATATTCTGCTGGTGAGAATCGCTGCGCCGAAATAGAGATCTGCACCGGACTATGCGACAGCTGAGGCTTCAGCAGAAGCTTCAGTACGCACGGGCAAGGTGAACGGCGAACCAACCGCGTTCATCGGTCCAGCTTGCAGTCGGCGCAAAGCCGGTTTCTGCCAGGAGCGTCTCTGCTTCGTGGGGACGATATTTGTAGCTGTTTTCCGTGTGAATGCTTTCGCCTGGCTGGAACTCCACGTCCAGATCGAATGCAGCGAGACGTACGCGCTGCGTCCTGCGGCTGACGAGATGCATTTCGATCCGGGAGCGCGCCTGGTTCCAAGCGGCGCGGTGCGCAAAGGCAGCGGGATCGAAGTCCGCTGCCAGTTCCCGGTTGAGCCGCATCAGCATATTCTTGTTAAAGGCTGCGGTTGTGCCGGCAGCATCGTCATAAGCCGCGAGAAGAACGGCGTCATCCTTGGCCAGGTCCACGCCCAGCAAAAGGCAATCCTGGGGCGCGAGCTGCTTGCGAACCTTGTGGAGCAATTGCCTTGCTTCCTCCGGCTCAAAGTTGCCAATGCTCGAACCGATATACAGCACAAGCCGCCGTTCGTCTGCACTTGCGCGGTCCAGGTAGAAGCCGTTTGTGTAGTCCATCGCGTACGGCGTGACGCGCACGCCGGGAATCTCGCGTTCGATCCGCGCTTGAGCGACCAGAAGAGCTGTCGCGGAAACATCCACCGGCTCATACAGCACCGCGCCCTGCTGCGCGACGGCGGCTCTCAACAGGAGACGCGTCTTGTCAGCGGAACCGGCGCCAAGCTCGGTGATCCGCAACCGCGCCCCATCTGCCGCACGGGCGATCATTTCACCCGCGTTGTGCACCAAGATCGAACGCTCGGTGCGGGTCAGGTAGTACTCGGGAAGTTCGGTGATCTCTTCAAACAGCCGCGAACCCGCTTCGTCATAAAAGAGCCAGGGTGGCAACCGCTTGGGTAGGGAAGTGAGCCCAGCGCGCACTGCCTGGGCAACGTGGGGATTGACTTGAATCGCAGATGAGGTGGAAACGGCAGTAGCCATCTTGCTCCTTGGATGCAGCCAAGCAGTTTAGGAAGCGACCCGGATGCCGGAAAACTGCCAACGCGTCTCTGGCGCGAAGAAATTGCGGTAACTCGACCGGATATGCCGCTCAGGCGTGACACATGATCCACCGCGCAACACCATCTGACCGCTCATGAATTTACCGTTGTACTCGCCCAATGCACCCTCGAGCGGCTTAAACCCCGGATACTGCAGATACGCGCTCCCGGTCCACACCCAACAATCTCCCCACCGCGTGGAGGAGTTGCTGGAAATTGGCATCAGCCTGCCG
Source organism: Acidobacteriaceae bacterium (assembly GCA_030039675.1). Lineage (GTDB taxonomy): Bacteria > Acidobacteriota > Terriglobia > Terriglobales > Acidobacteriaceae > Telmatobacter. Next base: position 4,842 of record JASHVE010000341.1, read on the forward strand.
GACTCGAGCAGATTTCCCTCAACGGGACAGCCTTCTGCAGCCGCTTCCCACTCGAACTCCGTGGGTAGCCGGTGGCCGGCCCAGCGGGCGTAGGCGTCGGCTTCGTAGTAGCTCACCTGGCTTACCGGGACGTGCAGCAGATGTTCAAGCGGAAGGCTTCCGCGCAGCGTGAAGACGCTCCAGCCGCCGCTTTCACCGTCTTCCTTGCTCCAGTAGAGCGGAGCGCGCCAACCTTTTTCCTTGATCGTGGCCCACCCCGCGGAGAGCCACAACTCAGGCCTGCGGTAGCCACCGTCGGCCATGAAGGCCAGATACTCCCCGCAGGTGACAAGCCGGTTGCTCAAGGCGTAAGGCGCGAGCCAGACCGGGTGTCGGCCGAGTTCGTTATCGAAACAGAATGCATCGCCGGCGTGGCCAACCTCGCGCAGCCCTCCCTCGAAGTGATGGAAATCCGGGCGCGTTGGAGCTTTTCCCGAACTTGTGGCCAAGTCCTGATTGTGGAGAAACGCCGGCTCGTCTTCCTTGAAATACGCCGGCCGCAGGGGGTTGGTAAAAAAGGCATGCAGAATGTCGGTGAGGAGCAGTTCCTGGTGTTGCTCCTCGTGGTTCACACCGAGCTCGATCCTCTTCAGTGCGTCGGGGTCGGGGCCAGCCTCGAGCAGCCGTTCCACGCTTTCATCGACGTGCTCTCGGTAGCGCAGCACTGCGTCCAGCGACGGGCGCGAGAATGACGAGCGCAGCCGCTTTTCCGGGAATGCTGAAAATCCCTCGTAATAGCTGTTGAACAACCACAGGAAGTCGTTGTTGAAGAGGCGATAGTCCGGAAGGAATTCCTTTAGCACGAAGGATTCGAAGAACCATGCTGTGTGGGCAAGGTGCCATTTCGCGGGCGACGCCTCAGGGCAGGACTGGACCATCATGTCCTCAGGCGTGAGGGGCGCGCAGAGCGCCACCGTCCGCCGGCGTGTGGTTCTGAACCGGTCTCTTAACTGGTCATTGAGCGCTGGGCCGGTGTCGGCGATGGCTGCAGCGGGTTCTTTCATATGCGCTCTAACCTCCTGCATTCACAGCAGTGTATCGTCCGACCCTCTGACTCAACCTCCGCGGTACGGTGTTTTTGTCGGATCGTGCTGAAAATTGTTACCACTTTTGTGACAGTACGACTTTCCAGAGTCCTCGATTTAGTGCTCTAATGCTTGCGGACGATTTCACCGTTGAAATCGCCCCCTTCGGTTCCAGCCGGTTTTTGCCGAGTGGGACCCAGGAGGGATTATGTTCATGTGTGAGAATCACCGTCCACGGCTGGCCCTGTCTGCCTACCCAGCTTTCCTTTCCGCGGCCCTCTTGGCCTCGCTCTCACCACTCTGGGCGCAGGTACCTCGAGTCGCTCCGCCGATCGCCTCCCAGTTCGCCGCATCAACTACAGCGGCTGCAGCTTCGCCTCCGGCCAACTCCCCAACACACGAGCAACTTGCTGACGCGCTCGCGGTGCACCAGCGTTACCAAGCGGCGATTCACGAATACATGCAGGCTCCGCCAACGGCAGCCGTCTGGAATAAGATGGGGATCGCCTACCAAATGATGTTTAATTTGAAGGACGCCACGCACTGCTACAAGGAGTCTCTCAAGCTCAACTCGCATAATGCCAGTGTGCTCAACAATCTGGCCACGATCGATGACTCATTGAAGCAATACCGCCAAGCCGAGAAGTTATATCACAAGGCTCTCAAGGTCGATCCGCAATCGGCTTTGGTTCTCAAGAATCTCGGCACCAATCTGCTGTCTCAGCGCAAATACAGCCAGGGCTGGGATGCCTACAAGCAGGCTCTGGCGATCGACCCGCAGATCTTTCAGGATCGCACCAGCCCCCAGGTGCAGAATCCCACCACGGTGCAGGAGCGCGGCGCTATGAACTATTACATGGCGATGGGTTGCGTGCGGACGGGGCACACGGACTGCGCCCTGCAATATCTGCGCATGGCGCTGGATGAAGGTTTCACCAATCCGAAGAAGATCGCCTCCGACATCGCTTTTGAGAGCCTCCGCGACAATCCCGAGTTCCAGCAACTTCTCGCCTCGCAGAGCAAGCAGAGTAAACCGAAGTCTCAGTAGACCTGTTGAACTGGAATCGCGACACCACGCGTGGCGGAGTTGCGGTGTCGTCTTGCGCGGCGGTTCAACCGTCTATGCCTACAGCACGAATTGATTACTAGAGCAGTTCCCGAATTAACGTCGATTTTTTGAGCGCCGTGCAAGGTGGCCCTTTTCCTAAGGAAAAGGCCACTTAAACATCTTCCTTCGGTATACACAAATTCGGGAACTGCTATAACCACTTGCCGGGAGTCTCTCCATGAAGATCCGTCTTACTATCGCTTTGCTCGCTGCATTGACCGTTATGGGCGCTGTTGCGGCCCAGGATTCTGGTTCCGCGCCCGCGGCAGGCCAGAACGGCGGAGGATGGGGCGGAAACGGCCAGCGCGGCGGTCGCGGCGGTTTCGGCGGCATGGGCCTGATGGGCCGGGGCCTGATGGGCACCGTGACCGAGGTCGCCGCGGATCACTACACCATCAAAACCGATGCAGGCGACATCTACACCGTGCATTACAGCGCCAACACGCGCATCTTCAAAATGCCGGCCGGCATGCGCGGACAGGGTGGTCAGGGCGGCGGACAGGGGATGGGCGAGGGCCGCGGCATGGGACGCGGCGGCAATCCTCCACAACAGCTCCAGGCTTCCGACATCAAGGTCGGCGACGTGATCGAGGCGCGCGGCGAGACGGATGCCGCAGCCAAATCGGTGGGGGCGGTAGCCGTTGTTCAGCTCGATCCGGAACAGGTGAAGCAGATTCGCGAGATGGAGGCGAATTATGGCAAGACCTGGCTGATGGGCAAGGTAACCGCGATTGATGGTGTCAAGGTGACACTGACCGGGGCCGTAGATAATGCTCCGCATAGCTTTGTGGCCGACGAAAACACTACATTCCGCCGCCGCCGCGACCCCATCACGCTGGCCGATATCCAGGTTGGCGATACGGTTCGCGTGGACGGAGCCGAGAAGGACGGCGTGTTTACTGCCACGACCGTGGGGGTGATGGGCATGGCGCAGGGCGAAAATCCGGGCGCTCCGCGTCCCGCTCCTCAGCAGTAAGACTCATTTAGATCAATAATTTGCGTCTCGCCTGAGGCGCTTCAATTCCATAACAGAATGAGTTAGTAACTTAAGTTCCCGAGAAAATTCATTCTTCTAACAAAAAGCGTGCAGATCTTGATCGACTCAGCGTATAATTCGCGCGGGTCAAAGGTTTGTCTTCTGTAAGTTCGAACTTCGGTCGAATTTGCGACGCGGGCACGATTCGAAAGAAAAGAACCTGCTTTTTGGCTTGATGTTCAGACGGGCGCTTCCGCGGCGGTTTGCGCGTGGGCGTCCTGTCAATGATTTGCCGGGAGTCTGCCGGACGGATTGGCGGCTTCAGGGCGTTTGGAGTTGGATCCCCCAGACTCGTAATTGATCCTGACCCAACGCGGAGGTCCGGGTGAGGTTACCCGGTGGAAAGCAATTTTTGGGAGGCAGTATGAAGACACGCAAGACGGCGAGGGAGATCCTCGCAAGCGCCAGCATGCGTCTTTGGGCGATGCTGGTTTTGTTCACCGGATTCGGTCTCACGGCATTCGGCCAGCAGATCACCGGTACGATTGTCGGCACGGTAAAGGATGCGCAAGGCGCGGTCATCTCCACCGCAACAATCAAAGCAACCAACGTGGACACAGGGTTCTCCCGTTCCGCGCCTACGAATGGCGTTGGTGAGTTCCGTATCGACTACCTTCCCGTGGGCACGTACACCGTAGAGGCGACTGCGGCCGGCTTTGAACGCTTTGTGCAAAAGAATGTTGCCCTCAACGTGGACCAGGAGCTGACGGTTGGAATCATGCTGGCCGTGGGTGCGGCGTCTCAGACGATCACGGTCACCGAGGCTCCTCCAACGGTCAATACGTCTGACGCGGTATTGGGCAGGACCGTCGAGCCGGACGAGATCATCGGTCTGCCCCTGGTCAACCGCAACATCTACAGCGAAGTTTCCCTCACACCCGGTGTGATGTCCAATGGCAACAGCCCCTCCCAGAACCCCACCGGCACCCCCACTACCGCCACCGGACTGTACATCGAAGATGTGCAGATCAACGGCTCCATGGACGGCGGCAGTGCGGCAGTCGCCTTTTATCTGGATGGCGGCAACAACATCACCGGCATGCGCAACTACGGAAACCCGTCGCCGAACCCCGACGCGGTGGAAGAGTTTCGCGTTGAAACCAGCGCATACGGAGCGCAATACGGCCAATTCTCCGCCGGTGTGGTCTCGGTGATCACCAAGTCGGGAACCAACCAGTGGCATGGCGGAGTGTTCGAGTTCAACCGCAACACCGACTTCAACGCCAACACCTGGGCCCCGGCACACAACACCGCGGGCGCGATCATCGTTTCACCTTACCACCGCAACCAGTTTGGCGGCGACGTCGGCGGGCCGATCAAGAAGGACAAGGCATTCTTCTTCTTCAGCTATGGCGGCCTGCGCCAGGTAACCTCAGCCGTGTATACCGGCGCAATCACGCCCACGGCCAATGAGCGCCTGGGCGACTTTACGGGCGATACCTTCGTGGTCTACACGCCGGGCATGCCGCATACCGCCGCGAATGAGGTCAATGGAACAAACAGTGGCCCCGGTTGCCAGACAATTAGTGCGGCTACCGCGGGGCACTGCATTCCCTCCTCACTGCTCGACGCGACGATTTCCAACATCGACAACGTCAGTAATAAGATCGGCGCTTTCCTCCCGCTGCCGAATGTTCCCGGCTCCCTCACAAATATGACAAAGGGCGGCGGGTCATTCGCGGGTCTGCTCCCCGTTCCGGTTACGGAGAACGAATATCTGGGCAAGTACGACCAGAACCTCGGTGAGAAGGATCATGTGGCGGCGACCTATTTCTTTTCGAGGAACGTACTGAGCAACAACCCTGGCGGCAACATCCCGTGGACCTGGAACGTGATCGCCTCAAACGGCACCAATATCAACCTCAGCGACGTTCACACCTTCTCAGCAACCACCGCCAACCAGACGTGGCTCACGTACACGCGGGCAGCGGGCGGGCGCGTCAACCTGCCGGTTACCGGCCCGGCGTCGCTGACCCTGGCATCGTACGGCTCGAACTTTCTCATCGAAGGCCCGCCCTCGTTGCCCACTATCTCAGAAACCAATTTCTCAGCGACCGCGACCAATGCGGGTCCGTTCACGGGTTCTGACAACTACGAACTGCGCGACATGGTTAGCCTTGTCAAGGGCAAACACTCCCTCTTTATCGGCGGCGAGTTCTCTCTGGACAAGACCATGTTCGATGCCAACCTGCTGAACTTTGGCAGCATCAGCTTTGCCACTTCCGCTCCTACCTCCACAGGCAATGTGACTTCAGACTGGGTTACCGGCCAGGCCTCCTCGACGGAGCAGGACTCGCCATACACTACACACCTGAGCACATGGCACTACGCAGCGTTTGTGCAGGACGACTACCGCATCACGCCCCGGTTTACAGCCAACCTTGGAGTCCGGTGGGACATCGATACACCTCCCACCGATGCCAAAAACAGGACAGAATCGTTCATTCCCGGCCAGCAATCTACTGTGGCTCCGCTCGCGCCCAAGGGCTTGGTGTTCCCAGGTGACGCCGGTGCCGGCCGCGGCATTATCTCCACGAAGTACTACCACGTTTCGCCCCGGCTGGGCTTTGCCTGGGATCCGTTTGGTGACGGCAAGACCTCAATCCGCGGCGCAGCGGGCATCTTCTTCGGCATTGTCGCCGGCAACGAGTGGAACCAGCCCGGAAACGCGATCCCATTCGCCCTACGGCCACAGCAAGGCGAGGGACCTCTCAATTCCATCACCAATTACTATTCCTATCCGGGAGACTTCCCGTCGACCTCACCAGGGGGCGGCCTCTTTCCGTATCACTACACCTCGTCCTCGCCGATCTTCATCACTGGGCCCGGCGGCGCCACCGAAACCATCTCCCCGCACTTCAAGTATCCCTACGTCGAGCAGTTCAATCTTTCCGTGCAGCGGCAGTTGCCCGGACAGGTCGCTCTGACGGCGGCGTATGTTGGTGCGCTCTCGCACCAGTTGCCCAACTTTATCGATGCCAACTACTCGCCCTATTCGACCGCCTTCGGTACACCGAGCACTTCGGCTACCAGCGTCGCAGACCGGCGTCAGTTTGATCCCTGCGTGGGAGCTTGTCCTACCGGCGCGGCCGCCATCAACAACGGCAGCGGCCAGCTGGGAGCTTCGATCACCCAACTGCTGTCAGACATCAACGCCAGTTACCACTCCCTGCAGATCTCGGCGACCAAGCGTCTCTCGCATAACTTCAACGTCAACGGTTTCTATGTCTGGAGCAAGGCGCTTGAAGACTTTGAGCCGGACGCGGACGGACTTTCGTCACCGCAGGACTCCGGCTACTTTGGCACTCCTTTCACCGCGAGCAATAACTCCCTGGGCGCCATTGGCGGCGGACTCCAGGAGGAATATGGTCCCATGAACGCCGACTTACGCAGCAACGCTGCGATCTCCGGCATGTGGACCATCGACTACTTCCACGGTGATAACAAGATCGTCAAGGAAGTGGCCAATGGCTGGCAGCTCTCGCCGATTGTCTATCTGCATAGCGGCGGGCCATTCACGGTGACCACAGGGGCCAACCACAGCTTTGACAGCACCAACAATCAACGCCCTGATGCAGTTTCCGGTCAAAACCCGGTGCTCGACCCCCACCGCTGCCGGCTCTGCGCAGGAGGCACGGTCGCGGAATGGTTCAATACCGCAGCTTTTACGCCCAATGGTGTCGGCGTTGCGGGAGGCATCGGCCCCGGCGGAGCGGACGGCAACGTAGCCCGCAACAGCCTGTATGGGCCAGGGTTCAGGGACATCGACCTGGGGCTCTTTCGCAACCTCAAGTTCGAGCGTGGAATCGTCTTCCAGCTCCGCGGCGAGGCTACCAACATCTTCAACCTGGTGAGTCTGAACAACCCCACGGCAAGCCTCGCGTCGGGCACCTACGGCAAGATCACCGGTGCGGCAGGCACCCAGCGCATCATCCAGGTGGGCGGGCGGTTGACCTTCTAGTGCGGTTCCACAGTTTATGAGCCCTTGCTGAAACCGAGGAGGGTGGCGTTTTCTTGAGGAAAATGCCACCCTGCGGTGGTGGCTCCGGGATATGGCAACTGTGAAGCCGCTGTAATCGATTCGCTTCAAGAACACTTCAGGCCGGATGAGATTCCTCATCCGGCCTGCTTTTTGCGCGCCGAAATAAACCGTTCGCTAAGGCAGTTTTTGAATCTTGATGTCTTGCGGCAGGTGCAACTGGAACTGGTCGGGGGGGAGATTTACGTTCTGATCCACTTGCTCCACC
>JASHVE010000342.1 GCA_030039675.1 Acidobacteriaceae bacterium
CACGGCGTCTTCGGTAAGAATCGCGGCAGCCATGCAAGGCAGCGCGGAATTCTTCGCGCCCGATACGCGAATGGTGCCGTGCAAGGGATTGCCGCCGCGAATGACTAACATATCCATGAAAAAGCGACCACTCCGAGTCTTCGATTTTCCAAGTGTACATGCGTGGGATGGACCGAAGGCGCCGCTTCGAGGTTTTCAACGGAACCATGCAGCCAAAAGCAAAAAACGCCGCAACTGAAGCGCTGCGGCGTCCAAGAAACAGATTTGCGGTGAATCAGTTTTGAGAAACTACTCCGGTAGCCGGCTGGGCGCCCGTGTCTGCCTGCGTATCCGACGGCGCTTGTACCTCAGGAGCCGGCTGCGAGTTCGTGGCGGGTTGCGCAGCCGGCGCCTGTTGTCCCGAGAGAACCAAGTTCAACGGCTCGGTCAGCGTGAAGAGCAGCGCTGTGCCGGAATCAAGAGTGGCCTGGGGATGGTCCACAAGCAGATGCACGGTGATGGCGCCCGCGCCGATCAGTGTGCCTGCCAGAGCGCCAGCTGGTCCGCCCAAAACGGCGCCGGTAATGGCGCCTGCACCCACAGCACCGCCGTACTCGATGCTGTCCTTCTTCAGGCGCGAGTCAGGAGAAACGGAACCTTCACTGCTTACGCGCGTATTCGAGCCGGGAGCTCCCATGAGCTGGGCGTAAAGATGGTAGCGCGCACCGTCCGGCAAAATGACCGTCTCAGGTCGCAGGAGCATCGAGCCATGCCCTCCGGCGTGACCGCTGGAGACCTGTACGACGGTGCCATCGATCTCAGCTCCGGCAGGAATCAGAATCTCGTTGCCCTGGAAGACATCCGAAGCGACACGCGTGCGAAAAGGCTCGCCGGGTTGGCTTTCTGCGCTCGAAAGAGTATCGAGCAGGCGAACGCGGATCTCAGTGCCTGCGGCAAGCATGCCGGGGGGCAGCGGAGCGGGATGCACAATGTCTCCATCGGGATCGCTTGCCTCTGTGCGTTCATTCAGCGTCGGCTGCGCCGGGGCCACATGCACGATGTCGTCATCCCCGCTGTCCTGGCTTGGGCCGCCAGTAAAGGTCTCGGCAGGAGCCGGCTGCGGCTGCGCTTGACCGGGCGCGGGAAGCGGTTGCGCAGGCGCCGCAGGCTGCGCATATTGCGCCGCCGGTGGTTTCGCGGCAGGCGCGGCGGGCGGCGGCGTGTTGTCGATAATCGTGTCGTCGGGCGGAGGGTTGGAGGTTCCCGAATAGGGATTCGACTGAGGATTCTGCGCCGCGAGCGAAATAGCAGCCGCAACCCACAAGGCGCACACAAGAACTGGGCGATTCATTCAGAACTCCTTTTCACGATCCCCAAGCGCAGAGAAACAGCCCCCTGTTCATTTAGACCCTGCAACCTGCGGAAAGTTGTGCCCGCACGGTCTTCCGGCACTTCTCCATGTTCAGGCTAGCGCGTCTGCAGGCCGCCAAACGCGACTGCCCTCAAACAGGTGCCTTCAAGGTTACGAATCGATAAAGTTAACCCCGGAGCTTATCTCGAGGTCACTCGACGATGGGATGGCCGCAACACGGCTGTGGAAGCCCAATTTGCTAGAATCCAAGCGGTATACATCTACCTTTCGATCCACGGACGGAGAAGGAATTTTTACGCAGTGCAAAGGCTTTTACACACCATTCAAAGTGCCGCCGGAGAGCCTCTTGCCGTTGACCGCCGTCCCCGACTGAATGACCGGCTGCAGCATCGCATTATGAGGAGCGATATGACTGAAATTGTTGCCCTTCGCGCGCGCGAAGTTCTTGACTCGCGCGGCAATCCCACCGTGGAAGCGGATGTGATTCTGGAAAGCGGCGCCTTGGGCCGCGCCATTGTGCCTTCCGGCGCTTCGACAGGTGAACACGAAGCCGTGGAGCTGCGCGACGGAGACAAGAGCCACTACCTGGGCAAAGGCGTTCTGCAGGCGGTGGCCAATGTGGAAACCGTAATTGCGCCTGAGCTGGAAGGGATGGATGCAGGCAACCAGCGGCTGATCGACAAGACGATGATCGACCTGGACGGCTCGCCGAACAAGAGCAAGCTGGGGGCGAATGCGATCCTCGCCGTGTCGATGGCCGCCGCGCGCGCCGTGGCGCAGACACTCGAGACCCCGCTTTACCGCTATCTCGGCGGCATCAACGCCAGCGTGCTGCCCACACCCATGCTCAACGTCCTGAATGGTGGGGCCCATGCGGACTCGAATGTTGATTTTCAGGAGTTCATGATTATGCCCGTGGGGGCAGAGCGCTTCAGTGAAGCCCTGCGCTGGGCTGCCGAAACCTTTCACACACTGAAGAGTGTGCTGAAGAAGAAGGGCTACAACACGGCCGTTGGCGATGAGGGCGGATTTGCTCCTTCGCTCAAGGCAAACAGCGAGGCGATCGATCTGATCCTCGAAGCCATTCACCAGGCCGGCTACAAAGCAGGCGAGCAGATTGCCATCGCGCTCGATCCTGCAACCAGCGAGTTCTATGACAAGGACAAGAACAAGTATGTCTTCAAGAAGAGCGACAAACGCGAGCTTTCGAGCGACGAGATGGTGAACTTCTGGGATAGCTGGTGCAACCAGTACCCGATTGTTTCCATCGAAGACGGCTTGGCTGAGGACGACTGGGAGGGTTGGCGGACGCTGACCGATAAACTCGGCAGCCGCATCCAGCTCGTCGGCGACGATCTCTTCGTCACCAATACGAACCGGCTGCAGCGCGGCATTGAAGAAGGCGTGGGCAACTCGATCCTGATCAAGGTGAATCAGATCGGCACCATCACCGAGACACTGGAGGCGATCGACCTGGGCCGCCGCTACGGCTACACGTCGATCATCTCGCACCGCTCCGGCGAATCCGAAGACACCTTCATCGCCGACCTCGCTGTGGCTACGGGCGCGGGCCAGATCAAAACCGGCTCCGTGAGCCGCACCGACCGCATCGCCAAATACAACCAGCTGCTGCGCATTGAAGAGGAGCTGGGTGCAGGCGCAGTCTATCTCGGCCTAGAGAGCTTGAACTACAACGACCAAGCTTGATTCTGTGCAAACACAACAAAGGGGAGGCGACACAATCGGCTCCCCTTTGTTTTTGCTTGTCTCGATACTCTACCAGTAAGTCAAGCTGAGGTTATCGACGTATGTCGTGTTCGCCGACTGCTCGTAGTTGCCATCCATCTGGTAGTTCACCGAGACGCCGTACCAGCTCGCAGGTACGGTGTAAGGTGCGAACGTCTGGTTAATGGCGGACGTTGTGCCGTTCAGGGTGATGGTTTGGAAGAGCAGTGAGTTATCGCTTTCCAGCTGCATCTGGATGGTCACATGGTTCCAGCCGTTGTCGATCAAGTTGCACGGCACGCCGGTTGATATCCATCCAGAATTGACACTGATATCCCAATCGCCGTCGCCGAGATGATTGCACTGGTGGCCCCAGGTCATGCCCACGGAGTTCATGTACATGTTCACGTCGAACTCCAGCACTTGCGTTACAGCCGCGTCGGTGACGTAGAAATCTGCGTCATAAATGAAGTTGTGAATGGTGGGCAGCAGCGTGTGGGCATCGTCCGGCAGGCCCTGCGTAGAAAACTGGCCAATGACCGGATTCGTCCACAGTACGTCTGAGTACGGAGTGGTGCCGCCGATCTGAAACTGGGCGGCGTTGCCGCTCATGGAGGGTGACGTAATGCCCTGCGTCATGGACCAGGTCAAGCCCGGGCAGGGCGCGTCGCAGTCGGCATAGAGCGGAGCGAGCTGGCCCCAGCTTTGCCATCCTGGACTAGCTTGCAAGTTGGAAAGCGTTGTTGCGCCCGGCGGAGCCGACGATGGAGCTGTCGGCGAAGGGTTGGAGGGTGGCGCAGAGGGCGGATTTGACGGCGGTGTCGAAGGTGGGTCGGAAGGCGGTGTGGTCGGAGGTGCCGAAGGAGAGGTGGACGATGGATTCGAAGAAGAGGGTGCTACTGCGGTCGAAGCGAGCTGCGCGGCGCCGCACCCGGTGATCGCCAGCGCAAATATTGCCAAAAGAAACCAGAAGAACGTTTTCATCTGCGAGAGGCCGGCCCTTCTTCGAGAGCAGACAGCCACTTTGCGCAATCCGGGCGGATACTCTCGAATGAGGCCTGCTTGCGGTACACAGACACCATGTGCCGGGCTCCACGGATCGATCTGCGTGATCTGCTTCCCTAAAGATGAGTCGAATCTAATTTAGAGTACCATTGAGATCGGTGACCAAAATCACTCAAATAGGTTACTTTGGGCCGCATCGCGGGTATGGACCTATGGCTGCAAAGCGGGACTGGTTACCCGTGCGATAGCCGTGCGACTGCGGCGTCCACTGACTGCTTCATGCTTCCGTTCGCGTCCGTCAATTCCTGCTGCAAGGCGCGGAACTTCGCCAGTGATCCCGCCTTGTCCCCGCTCACTTCCAGCAGGTTGGCCTGGATGAAGTCGTGGCTTACGTGATGGTCTTCGTGGTAAGGATTGTCGTCGAGCCAAAGATAGGTTTGCCATTCGTCGTCGGGAGGAACGGCAGAAAGCGACTCGACCAACTCATCGCGATCGGTGACGACTGGATCGAAGCAGAAGCTCAGGATGCGGCGCTTGTAGTCCCTGTCGAGCGGCTCACCGGCTCTGCGCATCTCGTTGGCGACTCTCACCTGCGCCGCCCGTGCACCTTTCCGATCGAGATACGTGAGGCCGCCCAATTCGAGCCCCCTCACGAATGGGCGCGCCTTGCCGGTGGCCACCGCTGCGTCGAAATGACGCATCGCATCGGCAAGGTCCCCATTGTTCTGCAGAATCCAGTTGCCGAGCATCCCATTCGCATACACGTTTTGCGCATCGAGTTTCAGCGCCGCGTGCAGATTCTGCTCTGCGGCGTCTCCGAACTCTCTCTCCGCAATCCCCTGGTTGAGCCAGTGCGCCCAGCCGATATGCGCCAGGATGTCCGGCATCTGTGCCTTCTGCGCGCGCGTCAGGCCGGAGTCGAGGATAGGCATGATCTGGTCGAGCATGGCCGCCGCCGGGGCAGCGGTGCTCTGTCCTTCAGGAGCCGTAACGCGAAAGTCTTCAACCCACAGCTCATCTGTATTCAGTTGCATATCGAGAGCGGGACGGTAGGTTGGATCTTCTTTGAGGATCTCTGCATAGGTGGCAATGGAGCCCTGGTAGTCTCCCTGCTCTGCCTGCGCCTCGGCCAAGGCCATCTTTGCCTTGCGTTCAGCATCGACCATGTGGCGATGCACCAGCCAGGTGATACCGCCGGCCAGGCTGGCGAAGAGCCCGAGGAATGCAGTAGCGCGGCCTACCCAGTTCATCACTGTCGGCCATGCCTTGCTCTCACCGTTACCGGTGTTTTGCGCCTTGCTTTTCATAGGCCGCTCGTTGAAGCTGCGAGTCCCGGAAAGTCTGTAGCGGGATTGTACGACTAGGGAGCGGAGCTTGAAATAGCCAAGGCGGCAGGAATCGCAGAAATTTCCGGGGTCGGCACGCCGCAAAGTCTCCCGATCGGCAAAGAAAAACCCCGTCTTCGGAGGCGAAGACGGGGCCTCATGTTGCAGATTGCGGCGTGGAGCTTTATTTGTGGCTGCCTCCACCGCCTCCGCCACCACCCCCACCACCGCCTCCACCGGCATGCCCTCCTCCACCGCCACCACCCGTGCTGGGAGCGCCGCCACCGTGGAAGCTTCCGCCAGCCGGTGCACCGCCGCTCGGATGGCTGGCCGGGGGTGAGTAACTCCTGGCCGCGGGAGCCGGAGCGCTATGATACTGCGGGCCGATAACGCCTGGCGCGGCGGTATAGCCTCCTCGAGGCGCAGTGTAGCTGGGCCGCCCGGTCGAGGTGAATCCGCGCGCAACGCTTCCGGCATTCGCGTAGATGTGCGCCTCGTGGTCCGCGAACTCCGCAGCCGGCCGCTGATAATCGGGCCGCATCGGCAACGGCCGTAATGCCTGCACGCTGTTGCCGGCAATGGTCACCGGAGTATTCCGGTCCCGCGAGGGCAGAGCCCCCGCCGTTGCTGCGATGTGCCGATTGACGGCAATCATCGGAACGGGCGCTCCGCGCCCCGGCGCACGCGGCAATATAGGCCGCTTGGGGGGGTGATATCCCGGCGGCAGGAAACCGCCGAACCTGGGACCTACGTACAAACCCGTCCCCCACCATGGCTGGCAGCCGCCTAATCCCGGCGCCCAGCCCCAACCGAAACCGTCATAGAAGTTCCAGAGTCCGCACTGGTACGGCAAATAGCCCCATGGATAGCCGGAAACCCAGAGGTAGCCGTAACCCGGCGTATACATCCAGTTGCCGTACCCGTAGGGGTCCCATCCGGTGTTTGCGGCGTCGTAGGGGGACCAGACATAGCCTTGTCCAGGCACGTCGTACCAGTTGCCGTTGGCGTCCAAATCGTTCCAGGCGGGATTCTGGCTTTCGTTGGGAGAGAGGCTATTCGCTGCGCCGGTTTGCGTGGTCGCTTCGGCGGTCAGCGCCTGATCGCGATCGGAGTTCCACGCGTCCCAGGAGTCCGGCGCGATCGATTCGGCAACGACCGAGTGGCTTTCATCGCCGGCATTCAGCGCCACACTTTCGCCGCCGTGCAGGTCAAGCGCCAGTGCTCCGTTGGCTCCTTCCAGATGCGCATTACCAGAGAAGACGGCGATATCGCCCGGAGGCGTGTCCATCTTCACGCGCACAACGGTAAAGCCGCTGGCTGCGGCGGCGGCATCGCCAAAGTGCACGCTCATCTGTCCGGACTGGCTTGAGCCCTGCAACTCAAAATAGCCAAGGCCGCTATTGAGGGTCATCTCGGCGTCGCCGTCGGGCCCTTGTCCGCGCAGCACATTCAACGTGAGCGTGCTGTCAGGCGAGATCCGGGCGACACTTCCGTCTTCGAACTCGACTTCGGCGCGGCCGTCGTCTCCCGTGCTTACCTGCATGCCTTCAAACAGCGGAGAGTTGGCAGTCGCCGGGTCAGCCAGGACCTGCCCCCCCTGGGTGACCCGCACCTTGCCCTCCACATAGCTCAGCCGGATCGCGCGCGTGCCGGGAGTCGCCCCACCTTGACCGGCATCATCATCCGCGCGCAGCGTCGGCGCCAGAAAGACGGCTACCAAGGCTACAGCCGCAAGTGCCGGGCGCCGTGCGGCCACCAGGCGTTCACTTAGATTTCTTTCTTCCATGCGATTCATGCCGACCGCCTTCCTGTCGCCCCCTGGACGACCTAGTACATTCTTTTAATGGCAGCCTAACACTACACAATAATTGGACAGGTTCGAGAGGGAAAAAGTCGCGAAGATTCGATGGCGCGGCGCAATATCTACCTGAGATTCCGACATGTTTAGGTATTGCCCCCCTGCGCCAGAAGCAGCTTCGCCCGCTTTCTTACCCGTTCCAGCACCTCATCGTCCTCGGCCAGCCGCACCAGAATCTCCCGGATCGTGCAGATTTGCTGGGCACGTCCGTTACCGGCAGCATCCACCAGGAACTCCATCTCTTTATCGAGCCCCAAGCGGTCGTGCTGCAGCAGCATCTCCAGCCGCGCTCCCTCGAGAATGGTCTCAGCGACCGCGTTCAGAGAGTCGCCGAGTGCCTCAATCTCCTTGTCCTTGGAAAAATTGAATGTGCAGGACCCGCTGCCGCCGGGTCCGGTGTAACTGAGCTTCTTCCATCCCTGAAAAGCCACTTTGAGGTGACTGTCGCAGTCCTCGTTGAAGAACTTGTGGCGCTGGGCGGTCTCGAAGACGTGCGCGGCGAAGCTGGGGCTTAGTTGAACGTCCCGGTCTACGCTCGGTGCGTCGATCTCCGGTTGGTTGCCCTGCACTGGCTTGCCCATCTCAGAATGAAAATGACCGCTTCCATCCGGGTGCACTGTAAGCGTCCAGTGGGGAGGATTCAGGTCCGGATTGGAAAAGTCCACAACAAATACCTGACCCTCGGCAAACCCTGTCCGGCAGCCCGCACCAATGACAAGCGCGACGAGCGTCAGCGCCAACGACATCCTCATTGCGCCACCCCCTGAAGTGCCAATGTTTGCGCCGTGTGAATGTGGCAGATGGCGATTGCCAGCGCGTCCGCCGCATCGGTCGGCTCTGGCAATGCGTCCAAACCCAACAGCCGCGCCACCATGAACTGTACTTGCTCTTTCTTGGCGAGGCCATATCCCACGACGCTCGATTTAATCTTGAGCGGAGCGTATTCGGCTACCGGAATTCCCTTCTGTGCGGCAGCCAGTAACGCCACGCCTCTTACCTGCCCCAGCTTTAACGCCGACTTCGCATTGACGGAGTAGAAAACCTCTTCAATCGCGACTCTGTCAGGTTGCCAGCGATCGAGTTCCGCAGTCAGATCCCGGAAAACCTGGTCCAGGCGTGCAGGCAATGGTTTCGCTTTCGCCAGCCTCACGGCTCCCAGTGCCAGACACTCGAGCCGCGGCTGGCGCGCGCCGCCGTCCCAATCCACAACACCGAAACCGGTGATTTCGGTGCCGCAGTCGATCCCGAATACCCGCATGCGTCCCTCAGTGTACCGCAGAAATACAAACTCTGGCTCCATCGCCAACCGAGCTTTCCAAGCCCCGTCAGAACCACCGCTCCAGGATGCAAATGCATCCTCGAAGATTCGCCCAGGCAGATGCTGCTTCTTTTGGTTCCTGCACCAAAGTTTTATTCGACCGCAACTATCGGAGTGTGGAGTGTATCCGTAACTATAGCGATAGTAGAAGGGGAAGACGCATGCGGCTGGGCTCGATCAAACGCGACGTGGTCCGCTGGCTTCGCCAGGGCATGTCGCCGCGACGCCTCGCTCTCACGCTCGCGCTCGGGTTTGCCGTCGGATGCATTCCCGTGGTCGGCGTCCCAACCGTGCTTTGCGCAGCCCTGGCCTTCGGACTGCGCTTGAATCTGCCCGCGATCCAGGCAGCCAACTACGCGGCGATGCCCTTCCAACTTGCGCTCATCGTGCCCTTTGTGCGGCTCGGTGGGCGGCTATTCTCCGCCGGCCCGCAACCTGGGGCGCTGCCGCATCTCGGAGCGGTGAACGTGCTGAACGATCTCGGGGCGCTCGCAGCCCATGCCCTGGTGGCCTGGCTGCTCGTGGCCGGCCCAGCGGTAGTGCTGATGACCGCGGCCTTCACCGCGATGCTGCGGCGGATTCCCGCCCTAGCCGCAGCCGAATCTGGCGACTGAGCTCCGCGTTTTCCTACTTCCCGGTGTACGGGTCGGGCACCGGTTGTGCGCTGTCGAGCCAAGCGGTATAGATCATGTCCCGCAACATGCTGGCTCCGGCAGCCAGACGCTCCGCGGCAAAGTCGCGCGACTCCGCTGTTCCCGCGCCCACAAAGCCGCCCACCTTCTCAAGTTGATAGACCTTTTCGACAAACGTAGCCGTGTGGCGCAGGTAGGCAACGTAGGCGTCAAAGAGATCGCCCTCGACAGCCTTGACTGGCGTCATCTTGGCCCCGACCTCCGGCGCATGGATGTTCGCGGCGACAAACTGGGTTTCAAACTGGGAATGAATCTGGTGGTCCGTAGTGTAGCCGTTGGGATTTGGGCCGGTCCAGCCGTTGTACTGCACGGTGACGTGCAACGGCTGCGAACCATCGCCTACATAATGGCCGAGCCAGCCTGCATAGAAGAGGATCGCCTGCTCCACCGGCTTGGTGTCCTGGTTGGCGGCCTTGATTTCGCGGTACTGGCGCATAGCCGCCTTGAGCCGCTCCCACACCTCGTCGGTCTGCCAGGGCTGCAAGCCGATCTTCTCCGGTCTCTGGCCTGCGGCAAAGACCTTGGCTTCAAAGTCCAGACGCTTGCGGGGCAAGGGCCCCAGGGCATCGGCGAGTTCCAGGTCGATGAAGTGCTCCGGCGCCTGTGCCGCGCTCAGCTCCGGCTCGGCCGGAGAACGCCAGCGGTCAGGCTCAGGTCCCAGGTATTCGATCTCATCGACGGCCGCCGGGGAGCGCAGAAAGTCTGGAACCTCGGCCGGGAGCGTACTGGCCGCGAGCTTGTTGATCATACGATGCCCTTCATTACCCCAGGCGTGCGCCAACGGGGTCTGCAGGGCAAGGCAGACTGCTCCGGTTACAGCCAGCGCCGGGAAACGACTTAAAGCAAAATTGCGCAGCATGAGAGCCAGTATACGGACAGGGACCGCGCACCCCGAAGACTGCCCGAGTAGCACTGTTATTTCGCGGAGGATTGTGGCGTTGCGCCGCCGTTTTCACTAGTGGAATTCGAGCGTTCGAGCGGGCGCCGGGACGGAGCGTCGCGTGTAGAATCGTCGCGGACCATAGAATCAGAACCTGTGCGCTCTTCGAGCAGTTCCCGAATTAACGTCGACTTTTTGAGAGCTGCGTAGGGTGGCCTTTTCTTGAGGAAAAGGCCACTTAAACATCTCCGTTCGGTATACACAAATTCGGGAACTGCTATAGCCTTTCGTGTTCAGAAGGAGAATTACGTGGCAAACATCTACATAAAATACCGAGACAGGATCGAGCGTTTTTTGGGCGAATTTGCAGAAGTGCAACCCGCAGATGCCATTCCTTTGGACCAGGCAGATCTTGCGGCGTTGCCTTCGACGATCGGCGGGCAGGTACTAGCTTCCCGCCCGGGCGCTAACTTTCAGGCTCTGTTCACGAACTTTAACCTCCTGACCAATGGATTTAACTGGGACCCCTCGGGAAAGGGCTCCTTTACAGTTGCGAAGACCCTCGAGACGCTGGATGGGACCAGGACATCAGGGGAATGCAAGGTGTTGGCCGCGGCGCTGTTGGGGTTATGGGTATTCCCGCCACCTCTCGGTCTGGGACAGTCCCGTTCGACTCCGAAGGCTTCCCTGTACAGGTTCGAGAATTACTCCGACGATGATGGGTTCATCTCACACCACCCACTCCTGGGTGTTCGCAACCTTTCGCCGAACATTCTGCACCCGCACGGAAACCGCTCCGACCGGAACACATACCAGCCGCTTTACCAGTGGGGTGACCACAAGGTTGTCTTCTACGATGGCAAATTGTGGGATCCCTCTTACAAGGAGGTGTGGAACCACGAGGACGAAATGGTGGCGTTTGACTTTACCGGCCAGAAGCATCCCAAAGACCCAAATGCGTATCAAGTGAAAGTGGTAACTCCGAACCAGGCGAAGGGCTGGCTCGCTGGCCAAACGATGTACATAGTGCTCGATCTCAACGCAGGCGGCTGGAAGGGTCCGTATCGAGCGATCGGTTGAAGCCTCTACGTCCCGCGAACGACCATCCCCAGCCTGCGGGAAAAAAGGGGCGGCGGCGGGAAAGCATAGATAGGAAACCGGAAACCGGGTTGCACCTTATTCGGCAACTATGCCCCTAAAATGCTATGGAGGCTCTCTGGCCAAGCCGTATACTACTTCCAAATCGCGCTCAGGAACCTTAAAACGGCTGCGATAGACTCCGAATATTTTCCCGGATCGGTGTTGTCGTAACTAAGGCAGATTTAGTCCTGCTCTTGTGAGAGAAGTGCTAGAACGCATCTGTCTCTTGAAGAGGACTGCGCCGTAGGTAGCGGTGTGATGAATACGTTGGGTTTTCCGTGGGTCCCAGGTGTTGCGGGGGCTGTGCCTGGCGAGTGACGGGGCTCGAACGTTAGTTAGCTCGCGGGTGAAGCAAGCGCTGAAAATGTGACGGGGGGCCCAATGGCGGTCCGATCAGGGGAGATCGGGACAACAGAGAAAGAGCAACCCGCGGTCGGGATCGCACTGCGTCTCGCTTGGCCCATTCTCGCGGCTCTGGCTCTTGCCGCGGCGACGGGGGCCGTCATCTTACGCATTACCGCGGGTGAGCGCTACGACGGCTTTCTGGTGCTCGGCGCCGTGCTCGCAGCCGCGGTCTTAGCTCTCCGTTTGCCCACTCGTTCCCGCTCCTCCGATACGCCTGCACTTGAATTGGGCAGCGGACTGCCCAAGGAACTTCTGGAATCGGCCGGACCGGCTGTTGTTGCGGTGGGTCTGGATGGCCGCCTGATGTACGTCAACCCCGCTGCCGAGCGGTTGCTCGGTTATCACGCGGCAGAGCTGACTGGCGAGTGGAATACGGCGGATATCCTGACCAAAGGCGAAGGAATGCGCCTTGTCGGGGAGATGCAAAAGCTCTGCGGCATCGAAAAGGCGCCGCAATCCACGCCGTCGGGCTTGTTTGCCGATTATCTCGACTGTGTGCGTGTGCTGCCTCCCAGCATGGTACCCAGCTTTGAAGCACAGGTGCTGCGCAAGGATGGCGTCGCCGTTCCTGCGACCCTGCACATCTCTGCCTTGCGCGACAGCGCCGGCGGACTTATCGGACTAGTGGCTGTCGCCGTGGACCAGAGTGCGACCCATCGCCAGGATCAGGCGTTGCGCGAATCGCAGGAGCGTTATCGGGATCTGTTCGAGAACTCCAGCGAAATGATCGCCACGCTCAGCCCGGCGGGGCGATTCCTCTATGCCAATCCCGCATGGAAGCGGTGCTTTGGCTACGGGGACGCTGCACTGCTGGCCCTCGATTCGTTTGAAGATCTCTTTGCTCCCAGTTGCCGCGGCGAGGTGGCTACGCTGTTCCGCCGGGCGCTGGATGGCGACACCGTTGATCGCGCCCAACTCCGCCACCACACATCCGATGGACGAATCCTGGATCTCGAACTGAGCCTGAGCCAGCGCCAAAAGTCTGGGAACCCGCTGGCCGTGCGTTGCCTGCTCCGTGACGTAACCCAGCAGAAGCAGCGCGAACATCGCCTGACGCTACAGCTCGTCGTCAGCCAGATCGTGGGTGAAAATATCTCCCCCGAGGCCGCGGCGCGGCGCATCCTCGAAGCCCTTTGCATCTCGCAAGGCTGGGATGCAGGCATCAAGTGGACGGTGGATGCACAGCAGAACCAGCTCGCGTTCAGCACCGCATGGGGAACTCCGGGCCGCCGGTCCGAGACGCTCATCCGTGAAAGCATGGCGATCGCCATTGACAGTGGTGCCGACCTCGCTGGTCGCGCCTGGAAAGACGCCCGGCCCGTGTGGGTGACTGACTTGACGGCACTGTCCCCTACGCCGCGTGTGCAATCGGTACTCCGCCAGGAGATGGCTTCAGGCTGGGCTGTGCCGGTACGGGTCGGCAACACAGTTCTCGCCATTCTCGAGTTCTACAGCCGGAACCGCCTTCGTGAAACCCGTGAGGCGCTGGCCACGGTGGAGACGGTAGCCGCATCCCTGGGGCAGATGCTGGCCCGCTCCCAGGAACGCGGCCGCGCCGAGGAACTCTACCGGCGCCAGGAGGCATTGCTGGACTCCGTGGCAGACGGCATCTGCGGCCTGGACCAGAACGGCAGGGTCAGCTTTGCCAATCCTGCCGCGGCCCGCATGCTGGGAGCCGAGGCATCTGCCCTCACCGGCATGCTGGTGCATGAACTGCTCCACGGCTCTGCGCCGGCAGATCGCGCCTGCGGCGAGGACTGCCCGCTCCAGCGCAATGCATCGCTGCCGCGCGCCACGGCCGGCGAAGCCACGATCTTCCGCACCGACGGATCATCCTTTCCGGCCGAGTACGTCCTGACGCCGATCGCCGACCAGGGCCGCTCGTCCGGCTCTGTGCTGAGCTTCCGCGACATCAGCCAGCGGTACGCGCTGGACCGCTTGAAGGACGAGTTCATTTCCACCGTCAGCCACGAGCTGCGCACGCCGCTCACCTCGATCCGCGGCGCGCTGGGACTGCTCTCTTCCGGCATACTCAGCGATCTGAACGGCAAGGCCGCAAATCTTCTCCGCATCGCATTGACGAACTCCGACCGGCTGGTGCGGCTGATCAACGACATCCTCGATCTTGAGCGCATTCAGAGCGGCCGCGCCCCGCTGGCGTTCCGCACCGTGCAGTTGGCGGAGATCGTTCGCCAGGCGATCGACGGCATGCAGCCGGTAGCCGACGCGGCCGGTGTGCAGCTGATTCACGATACGACGCAGGTGGAAATTGCCGCCGACCCCGATCGGCTGCTCCAGGTGCTTACCAACCTGCTTTCAAACGCCGTGAAATTCTCTCCACCGAATTCGGCTGTCTCTGTGATGCTGCGTCCAGGCATTACGGGCGTGACCATCTCCGTGATCGATCATGGCCGCGGCATCCCTGCCGACAAGCTCGAAGCCATCTTTGGACGCTTCCAGCAGGTCGACGCGTCCGACTCGCGCCAGAAAGGCGGAAGCGGACTCGGGCTGGCCATCTGCCGCACAATCGTTCTGCAGCACTCGGGCCGCATCTGGGCCGAGCGGAATCCTGTCCGCGGGTCGACATTCCGCGTCTTCCTGCCCTATCAACCCGTTCCGCTTGAGCCAGGCGAACCACTCGTAGAGGAGACTCGCACCGGGACGGTAATTTTGGCCGGCGCCGGCGCTGAGGCTCGCCCACGCATCGCGGCGCAGCTGGTGCGCCACGGTTATCGCGTCATCGAATCTTGCACCGTGGAACAGACCCTTGCCGCTGCCGCGGAGAACGTGCAGGCGATCCTGCTGGACACGGCGCTGGACGGCATGAACGGCTGGGAGATTCTGCCGCTGTTGCGCCGCCTCGATCCCGAATCCCGCACGCCGATCGTTCTACTCTGCCTGGACAGCTCGCACACCCCCGTCGAGCTGCCTGTGGGAGCTGAGGGATGGGTCTCAAAGCCGTTGCAGGAGGACGCGCTACTCGGTGAGCTGGCCCGCGTTTTGTGCGGACCTGGCGAAAAAGCCCGCATCCTGGTAGTCGAAGACGACGAAGATCTCGCCCGCGTGATTAGCGAGGTTTTTTCTCGGGAGAGCATTGAAGTACATCTGGCGCACTCGCTGCAAGAGGCCATCGACGCGTGCTTCGCGTTCCAACCTCATCTGATGGTGCTCGACATCGGCCTGCCGGATGGAAACGGTTTTAATGTCGTCGACTGGCTGCGGCAGAATGAAAATCTTTCCGGTTTACCGCTGGTGGTTTACTCGGGCCGCGAGCTTTCTCCTACGGAGCGGCGCCATCTTACCCTCGGTCCCACGCACTTTCTCGCCAAAGCCCGCGTCCAGCCGCAGCAGCTCGAAGCACTGGTCCTCACCATGCTGCGCCGTTCGCGACTGATGGAAGATGTGCCGTTTCCGGAATCCTCCGTGCCGAACTCGTAAACTGCCGTTGCCATCGCCGGCCATCGACAACTCCGTTCCGGCGCTTCACAATAATGATTCCGGAGGGTTTTTCTGTGGCACGCAGAATTCTGATCATCGATGATGAAGACGACATCCGCGAAGTGGCCGCGCTCAGCCTGGAGAGTGTCGCCGGCTGGGAGGTGATGGTGGCCAGCTCGGGCGCACAGGGGCTTGTGCGAGCCGCCGAGTACAAGCCGGATGCCATCTTGCTCGACGTGATGATGCCGGGAATGGACGGTCCCACTACCTTCCGCGAACTGCGCAAAAACCCCATCACATCGCGCATTCCGGTCCTGCTGCTCACCGCAAAGGTGCAGAACACAGATCAGCGCCGCTTTGCCGATCTCGGCGTCGAGGCGGTGCTCTTCAAACCTTTTGACCCGCTCACCCTATCCACACAGATTGCAGGCGTGCTCGGCTGGAGCTGACGAACTCTCAACGCGATGGAATTTGAAAACCAAACTGATCAACCCGATCTCTCCGCTGCGCTGGACCGCCTGTGGATGCGGTTTCTGCCGGAGATTCGCGAGCGGGTCGCAAAGATCGAGTCGGCCGCTCAGTCACTGGGCAAGGGCGAACTCGACACGGAGCAGCGCGAGGCTGCGGCATCTGCGGCGCACAAGCTCGCGGGCGTGCTCGGCACCTTCAATCTCGCGCACGGCACAGCACTGGCGCGCGAACTCGAGCTGGCTTTTTCCGGAGCTGAGGCTGCCCATCCCGACGCGGCAGCACGCCTTGTCACGAAGACGAGCGAACTGCGCATGATGATCGACAGCCGCAAATAATCTCCGCACCAATTACACTTTGATGAGGAATGGCCCCGCACAACCGATCGACGGCGCAGCTCGACCTCAGCCCCCAACTGGGCCTCAACTTTGACGAGCCGGCGCCTGCCCGCCGCATCTGGCCTGTTCACGAGTTGGTGGCGCAGGTGCGCGAGTTTGTTGAGCAGGCCTATGGCGACGTGTGGGTGGAGGGTGAGATCTCCAACTGCCGGCCTGCGCCCTCCGGACACATCTATTTCACGCTGAAGGACGCCGACGCGCAGCTTCCGGTGGTTTTCTTCCGCCGTCAGGCCTTGCTACTGCGCTTTCGTCCCGAAGACGGGCTGCACGTACTGGTGCGCGGGCGGGTGAGCGTCTACGAGCAGCGCGGCCAGGTGCAGCTCGTAGCCGAGACCATGGAACCCGTAGGAGCCGGATCGCTGCAGCTTGCGTTTGAGCAGCTCAGGGAACGGCTCAAAGCCGAAGGGCTCTTCGATGCGGAGCGCAAGCGCCCCCTGCCTGCCTTTCCGCGCACTGCCGCCATCGTCACTTCGCCGACAGGCGCGGTAATCCGCGACTTTCTCAGTATCGTGGGCCGCCGGCACTCCGGCCTGAATGTCTTGCTGTATCCGGTTCCAGTGCAAGGCGAATCGGCTCCGGTTGAAATAGAAGCGGCGATCGCCGATCTCAACAGATCCGGCTTAGCCGATCTCATCGTCCTCGCCCGCGGCGGTGGATCGCTCGAGGATCTGGCTGCCTTCAACAGCGAGCGCGTCGCCCGCGGGATTGCATCCAGCAGATTCCCTGTGGTTTCAGCAGTTGGTCATGAAACCGACTTCACCATCGCCGACTTCGTCGCCGACCTGCGCGCGCCCACTCCGTCCGCTGCGGCCGAACTAATTACCGAGGCGCAGCACAAAATCGCCGAGCACCTGGCCGCACAGACGCATCGTCTAGAGCGCGCCGCGCGCTTTCAGCTTCTGCATGCGCGCCAGCGCTTTGCCGATCTCACCTTCGACCGTGCTGAGTCGCGCATGGCCGCGCTACTGCATCGACTCGCGCAGCGGCTTGACGATCTCGCCTTCCGCGAGGAGTCTGCGATCACGGACCAGCTTCGCGCGCGCCAGAACCAAGTCACCGGTCTCGCGGCTGCGGTGCTGCGGCACGATCCGCGGCAGTCGATTGCCAGAGCGCGCGAAAACCTGCTCGCGTTGCGCGCACGGCTTGACCGTTCCGTCGAGCGGGCTCTCCAGTCGTCGGCTATTGCCGTGAACGCGCTCAGTGCGCGTCTTCAGTCGCTCTCGCCGCTCGCCGTTCTCGACCGCGGCTACGCACTGGTTCTTGCCGCGGACGGATCGCTCGTCCGGTCGGCCACGCGGCTCTCGCCCGGCGAAACCGTCACTACGCGCCTTGCAGATGGCGCTTTCACCAGCCGCGTGGAAACCACAACGCCTGACGCCGCTACAGGACGAAAGAAAGGCAATCGACCCAGATCATGACCGCAACTGACTCCCGCAAGCTTTTCGGCACCGACGGCATTCGCGCGGTGGCCGGCGAATCTCCACTTGATCCGACGACCATCTTTGCCACTGGTCTCGCGTTGGCGCACTCGCTGCGGAAAAACGGCAAGGAGCCGCGCGTTCTGCTCGGCCGCGATACGCGCGAGTCCAGCCCGTGGATTGCTGCCACGCTCGCCGCCGCATTGCGCGAAGCAGGCGCGCACGTCGAGAGCGCGGGTGTCGTCACGACGCCGGCCGTTGCGTTCCTGACGCACACGCATGGCTTTCATGCAGGCGTGGTTGTCTCCGCATCGCACAATCCGTGGCAGGATAACGGCATCAAGCTCTTCGGCGGCGACGGCTTCAAGCTTCCCGATGCGGTGGAACTGGCGATAGAAGAAGAGATTCTGCAGCAAGCCGCGCGGATTCAAGCGCCCGATCCTGGTTCCTTGCCGCCGGTCGAAGACAATCCCACGCTACAGAGCGACTATATTCAGTTCCTCATTGACGCAGTGCCGGGGCTGTCGCTGGCTAGTCTCAAAATCGTCGCCGACTGCGCGAATGGCGCGGCAGCCGCCATTGCGCCGGAGCTTTTCCGCCGTCTCAATCCGACTGACCGCGCCGACATGACACTGCTCAACATCGCGCCCAACGGCCGCAACATTAACGCAGGTTGCGGTGCGCTGCATCCCGAATACGTCGCGAAGGAGGTGAAAGCGCGGGGCGCGGACTTGGGCCTCACCTTCGACGGCGACGCCGACCGCTGCATGTTGGCCGGCGCGCCGGGCAACGTCATCAACGGCGACGCCATCCTGCTCATGGCCGGCCGCGATTTGAAGACACGCGGGCTGTTGAAGGGCAATCTCGTGGTGGCCACCACCATGTCGAACATGGGGCTCGAGGCCGCGCTCAAGCGCAGCGGCATCGGCATGCTGCGCGCGCCTGTGGGCGACCGCTATGTGCTCGAAGAGATGCAAAAGCACGACGCAGCGCTCGGCGGCGAGCAATCCGGGCACATCCTTTTTCCGCACCTGGCCACAACAGGCGACGGACTGCTGACGGCTCTCGTCGTGCTCGATCTCCTCGCCCGCAGCGGCAAGTCCATCGAAGAGTTAACGGCAGACCTCAAGGTGTTTCCGCAGACGATCATCAACGTGCGGGTAAGCGAGAAGAAGCCGCTTGCCGCTATTGCCGCGGTGCAGGCGGCGATACGTGTGGCCGAAGAAGCTCTCAAGGACACCGGCCGCGTGGTGATCCGTTACAGCGGCACTGAGCCGCTGGCCCGCGTGATGATCGAAGCCGAAGATGAAGCGGCAATGAAAAAGCACGCGGAGGCGATTGCGGAGGCGATCCGGACCGAGTTGGGCGGTTAGCAGCTTGTGCTCGATCCACGCACGAAGCTGTGCGCTGGCAGCGGAAAGCTGACAGCCTGTACCATCGACTCATGCCGAAATTCTCCGCAGGCCAGACGCTGCTCATCGACGCCGACGATACGCTATGGGAGAACAACATCTATTTCGAGCGCGCCATAGCAGCTTTTATCAGCTTCCTCAATCACCACGAGTACTCGCCGGCTGAAGTGCGGCAAATGTTGAATGCAGTGGAGCGCGAAACCATTCTGGCCCACGGCTACGGCCTGTCGAGCTTCACGCGCTCGCTGGTTAACTGCTTTGAGCGGCTCAGCCCGTACGAAGTAACGGAGGAAAACCGCGAGCGCATTCGCAGCTTTGCGAGCGCGATCTCTGAACAGGAGATCGAACTGCTGCCACAAGTGGCCGAAACGCTGGCCGATCTCACCCTGCGCCACCGGCTTATCCTGATGACCAAGGGCAACCACGCCGAACAGGCTGACAAGCTGGCGCGATCAGGGCTCGCCGGGCACTTTTCTGCGGTCGAGATCGTGGCCGAGAAGGATTCCGCCACGTACCGCCAAGTGATTGACCGCCACGAACTAGCGCCGCATACCGGCTGGATGGTCGGCAACAGCCCGAAGAGCGACATCAACCCCGCGCTCGCCGCCGGATTAAACGCCGTCTTTCTCTTCCACAAAGACACATGGGTGCTGGAACATGCTGAAGTGGACGCAGCACCAGACGGCCAGCATCTCATCGAGCTCGATGCCTTTGCGAAGCTTACCGATCTATTTTGACGCGTGCATTGCGCTGCTCTGCGGGCCCGTCTATGAGAAAATGAAGTTGCGGCAGTAAACAATTTCTTCGGAGCGGCGTGCTTTTCGCGCTCCACAATCTCTTCAACCTCAGTGGCATTCGGCCTGCGCAGCGTCAGCTCCGCCGCGGCAGGTTCGATCGCAGGAATCAGAACAGGAATGATCAGCGTCAGCAACGTCACCATGCGCTACGGCTCTAAGGTGCTCTTTGAAGAAGTAAGCACTACGTTCACGGAGGGCCGCCGCTACGGATTGACCGGCCCCAACGGTGCCGGCAAGTCAACCTTCATGAAAGTCCTCACCGGCGAACTCGACCCGCAGAAGGGCACGGTGGTGCGACCGCGGAAGTTCGGCGTGCTGCGCCAGGATCAGTTCGCCTTCGACGCCTATCGCGTCATCGACACGGTCATCATGGGCAACAGGCCGCTGTGGGCGGCTCTCGAAGAGCGCGACCGCATCTACGAGAAGTCCGAAATGACCGATGAGGATGGCATGCGCCTTGGTGAGCTCGAGGGCGTTATCGGCGATGAAGACGGCTACACAGCCGAGTCCGACGCCGCCGTGCTGCTGCAGGGCCTCGACATTCCCGATGAGCTACACGAGCGCAAGATGGGCGAATTGCAGGGCGGCCAGAAGGTGCGCGTACTGCTCGCGCAGGCGCTGTTTGGCAAGCCGGAAGCTCTGTTCCTCGATGAGCCTACAAACTACCTCGATCTCGATTCGATCCACTGGCTGCAGGATTTTCTGCTCAATTATGACGGCACGCTGGTAGCCATCTCGCACGACCGGCATTTTCTCAACTCGGTCACCACCCACACCGCCGATATCGATTACCAGACCATCATCACGTACACCGGCGGCTATGACGAGATGGTAATGGCCAAAACCCAGATCCGTTCGCGGCTCGAATCCGAAAACGCGCAGCGCGAAAAAAAGATTGCTCAACTCAATGAGTTCATCGCGCGCTTCGCTGCGGGCACGCGTTCTTCACAGGTCACCAGCAGGCGCAAAGAGGTTGAGCGCCTGCAGACCAACGAACTGGCTCGCTCGAACATTCAACGCCCGTTCATCAAGTTCGACCAGGTGCGCCCGAGCGGCAAGCACGTGCTCGAATTCAAGCACCTCACCAAGCTCTATGGCGACCTGAAGGTGCTGGACGGCTTCACGGCCAACGTGCTGCGCGGCGAAAAGATCTGCCTGATGGGCCGCAACGGCGCGGGCAAGACCACGCTGATCAAGAGCCTGCTGGCAAACTATCCGGGCCTCAGTGACTCGGAATTTACGCTGGATTCCGGGTCGGTCTTCTGGGGCCACGAAGCGCAGGTGGGCTATTTTCCGCAGGATGTAGGCTCGACCATTGAGCATGGCCTCACCGTGGCCGAGTGGCTGCATCGCTGGGACCCGAAAGCCACCGTCGAAGAGATTCGCGGCATTCTCGGCCAGATGCTCTTCAGCGGCGAAGAGGGCAGCAAGCCGACCAAGGCGCTTTCCGGCGGCGAGCAGGCGCGGCTGGCGTTCTGCAAGCTGATCCTCACCAAGCCCAACATCCTCATCTTCGACGAGCCGACCAACCACCTCGATCTCGAGTCGATCAATGCGCTTAACATTGCGCTGCAACGCTATGAGGGCACGGTGCTGCTGGTGACCCACGACCATGACCTGATCGACGAAGCCGCGACGCGGCTGTGGGTCTTTCACGAAGGCAGCATCGAGGACTTTCAGGGGCCGTATGCCGAATGGAAGGGCAAGCACAGCTGAGCGGCGTTTCGCCCGCAGCTGCGGCCCAACGATTGGCGGGGGCAATCCATGCTGTTCGACCGGCCAGACCCGGCAGCGACTACCAAGTCGCATACGTCACTCCTCCCGCCACGGGCGGGGCGCCTGCTCCGCTACATTGCGATTGTCGCGCTGATCTCAGCCTCAACGGCTGTAATGATGTTTTGCCCCTGCGATTCCGTTGGCCTGCGCGACTATCACGCCATTTCCCTGGTCGCATTGGCCTTTTCTCTCGGCGCCGCAGCGGCATATCTGGTGTATCGCCGCATGCGGCGTGATTCCGGAGTCACCGGTTTCCTCAGAGCTTTCATCGCGATTATCATTGTCGGATTCGGTGTCTATTTAGAGCTCTTTGTAGCGATGGAGGTGGTTGCCTGGCTGGCCCGCCCACGCTAACTTCGGAAGTCTCGTCGCTGGGTTGAGGATTAGGCGCCAACTCGCCTCTCAAACCGCGTGTCTCCCACGCCGCCCCGGATCAAATCTTGTATCTAGCTGGCTCTAGCGAGTTGGCGCAAGTTCATATACGTCGCTTCGCTGGTGCGGGGCCGGTCGACTCGCGCACCACTAGTTCCGGGCCCATTACTACTTCTGCCGGATACTCCTTCTCGCGGTTGGTAATGCGGTCGAGAAGAATCTGTGCACCCCGCTTGCCCATGTCTGTCAGCGGCTGGCGCACTGTCGTGAGCGAGGGAGTAGCGTAAGCCGCTGACAGAATATCGTCGAAGCCCACGACCGATACGTCCTCTGGCACGCGCAGCCCGGCTTCCTTTAGTGCGCGAATCGCGCCGATGGCGGCGATGTCATTGAAGCAAAAGATGGCCGTGAAATCGCGCGTTCGTTCAAGAAGCGCCTGTACTGGCTTGTAGCCGATCTCTGGCGCCATGGGGTGGTATCCAGTTTTGATGGACCATCCGGCGGAGTCGATCCGGACGACGAGCGTGGGATCAAGCTTGAGTTCGATCTCTCGTGCCACCTCCTGGCAGCTTTCCCAGCGGAACTCGGAGTCGGGGATGGCGCGCGGTCCGCGCAAAATTGCGATGCGCCGGTGGCCCAGTCCGTACAAATGCGTGAGCGCCTGCTGGACGGCTTGGTGGTGATCGAGGATGATGTTGGTCACATTTTCAGCGAGGGTATGTGCTGAAATGGCCACCACCGGAATCGGTACTGCGAGGTGGTCTGCAGGCGTGTTTAGCAGCAGAAATCCGTCCACTGCTCGCTCAACCAGCATACGCGGATATTTTTCAATCAGTTCGCGCTTCCAATCGTGGCAAGCGGTGAAGTAGAAGTAGTGGGCCGCCGTCAGCTCTTCCACCACGCCACTCATGACGCGGGTGAAATAACCCTCGCTCAAGTCGGGCGCAAGCACACCTACGCTCATGGAGCGGCTCTGGCGAAGCGATCGCGCAAAATAATTGGGCCGGTAATTCAGACGCTTGGCTGCCTCGATTACCCGGTTACGCGTCTCTTGCGGAATCGACTTTGCCGAGGGGGAATCGTTCAGCACAAGGGAAATAGTGGTCTGCGAAAGCTCCAGATGTTCGGCGAGCGTGCGCAGATTGACGTGCCCTGGGGGAGTTGCCAGCTTTCCCTTTGCCATTATGGAGTTGTAACACGTTTCCCTGAACAGGCGGAACCCTGGTTCGCATCTCGTGGGCCCCTTCCTGACCAGCGTTGCCACGCGTCGCCGTCGGAAGAGGTAAGAAGCGCCAGATCGTGGCTTGACCGGCGTCCTTTCGGGAATCTTTATTAGACGATATTCAATAGGAATATAATTTATATAGAATTAAGGACGTTCAAAAAGAACTACCAGCGCGTACAGCGCGCCCCGTTATCCTGTGTATGCGCTTGATTTCGCACACTTGTAACCTGATATTCACATTCGCCCAGTAGCCTGAAGTCTGTGGAAGTCAAAGTGCCTGAAATCCGCGCATCCCACCTGCAAAGAGAGCACCAACCCTCTTCCCGGAATGAGAAAGCCGTAATGGGCCCAGGCAAAGAAGGGCCTTCACCGGTCCGAGTATTTCTGCTTTCGCGCGGCAACTCGGCGATTGCCGACCGAGCCTTCCGGTGGTTGATGACGCTTTGTGCGTTCAGCATCTTCGGCATCGTAGGGCTCATCGCCTGGCGGCTCATGGTGAGCTCGCAGATGACCTGGAGCCAGTTCGGGCTGGGCTTCTTCTACAAGTCGTTCGTCGATCCGGTAAACCATCAGCCGATGTACTGGGATCCGGTCAACGGATACTTCAGCGCGGTTCCTTTTATCTACGGAACGCTGGTTTCATCCTTCCTTTCGCTGCTGATCGCGGTGCCGCTGGGCGTGGGCCTGGCCATTTTTCTCACTGAAATGTGCCCCCGTGCGCTGCGCGGGCCGCTAGCCTTCCTTACCGAGTTGCTGGCGGCGATTCCGAGTATTGTGTACGGCTTATGGGCCATGTACGCCCTGGTTCCGCTGCTCCGGGAGTACGTCAATCCTCTGCTGACGAGTCTGCTGGGATGGACCGGCCTGTTCAATAACGACAATCCTACCGGTCTGGGATTTCTCGCCGGAGGCGTGATTCTCTCCATTATGATTCTGCCCATCATTTCGTCTTTGACTCGCGAGGTAATGACGGCCGTACCGCACTCGCAGCGCGAAGCCGTGCTGGCCCTCGGCGCCACGCGCTGGGAGATGATCCGCATGGGCGTTCTGCGCAATGCGCGCATCGGCATTGTGGGTGCTATTATTCTCGGCCTCGGCCGCGCGCTGGGCGAGACGATGGCGGTCACGATGGTGATCGGCAACACGCCGGAGATTCACAAGTCTCTCCTCGCCAATGGAACTTCGATGGCAGCCGTGATCGCCAATGAGTTCTCTGAAGCGGTGAGCGACCTGCACCGGAGTGCACTGATTGAGATCGGCTTGGCGCTGTTTCTGGTGACGATTGTTGTGAATGCCTGTGCGCAGCTGCTCGTCTGGGTAGTGACGCGAGGAGCGCCGGCGCAAGCGAGGTAGGAAATCAAATTGGTTGTCGATGTATCCAGAGTGGCGGACGGCGGGAGAATCTGACGTGGCAGGCAACGAAAATCTGAGAACGCGCTGGCGGGCGTGGACCGATGCTGGAGTCACGGTGCTGGCGATTCTTGCTACGTTGATCGTGGTCACGCCCTTGGCTGCCATCTTCGGATACCTGATCTATAAGGGCGCCAGCTCGCTAAACCTGGCCTTTTTTATGCAGATTCCCAGGCCCGAAGGAGAGAGCGGCGGCGGCATGGCCAACGCCATTGTAGGCTCAGGTGTGCTGCTGCTGGTGGCGAGCCTGATCGGTGTTCCGATCGGCATTGGCGGCGGAGTTTTTCTGGCTGAGTTCGGGCGGGGAACCAAGCTGGCAAATGCAGTGCGGTTCACGGCAGACGTATTGAACGGCGTGCCGTCGATCGTGATGGGCCTGGCGATCTACTCGCTCATCGTGAGCACGCACAGCGGCCTCATCCCGTTTTCAGGACATTTCTCGGCCTTTTCGGGCGGCGTGGCTCTGGGCATCATGATGATTCCCACGGTTTGCCGCACGACCGAAGAGATGCTGCTGATGGTGCCGCACGCAGTGCGCGAAGCCGCGCTTGGACTGGGCTTGCCGAATTGGCGCTCGGTTCTGTCGATTACAGTGAAGACGGCGTCACCGGGCATCATTACCGGCTGCATGCTGGCTTTTGCCCGCGTGGCTGGCGAGACGGCGCCGCTGATCTTCACGGCATTCGGCAATGCGTTTATGAACACCAGTCTGAACCAGCCCATAGAAGCCCTGCCGCTGCAGATCTGGGTCTTCGCTATCTCGCCCTACGATGATCAGCACAGGCTGGCGTGGGCAGGAGCGCTGGTTCTGATTGCGCTCATTGTTTTGGCGGTTTCGCTGGTGCGCTATGTCACCAGCCGCGGCGTATTGAAAGGGGCCAGCTAAGTGGGAGTCGGTATCGAAGTCTCCAACCTGAACGCGTGGTACGGTTCCAATCACACGCTGCAGGATATCAACCTGAATATTCCGGCGAATCACGCCACAGCGCTCATCGGTCCCTCCGGTTGCGGGAAGAGCACCTTTGTCCGCTGCCTGAACCGGATGCACGAGACCAATCCGATCGCGCGCGTCACCGGCATGGTCCGCATCGGCGATCGCGATATCTACGCTGACGCCAAGCCGGTGGAGATTCGGCGTCGCGTGGGCATGGTCTTCCAGCGCCCGAATCCCTTCCCCACCATGTCGATCTACGACAACGTGGCGGCGGGTCTGAAGTTGAATGGCTTCTCGAACCGCCGCGCGCTCGACGAGATTGTAGAGCACTCGCTCCGGAACTCGGCTTTGTGGGACGAAGTAAAGGACGATCTCAAGAAAAAATCCGGTGCGAGCCTCTCCGGCGGCCAGCAGCAGCGCCTTTGCATCGCCCGTGCGCTCGCCGTGGACCCGGAGGTGCTGCTCATGGACGAGCCTGCCTCGGCGCTTGATCCGGTCAGCACATCGAAGATCGAAGATCTCATCTTTCAGCTGAAATCGCAGTACACTATCGTCATCGTCACTCACAACATGCAGCAGGCAGCGCGTGTGGCGGAGAAAACGGGCTTCTTTTTGAACGGCCGGCTCGTCGAATTCGACTCGACGCACAAGATCTTCACCAATCCGGCTGACAAGCGCACGGAAGATTACATCACGGGCAGGTTCGGATGACGCGCATACGCTTTCAACAGAGCCTGGAAGATTTGAAGGAGAATCTGCTGATCATGGCCGGCCTCGCGGAACAGGCCATTCAGCGCGCCATTGAGGCTTACCGGGTGCGCGATCTCTCTATCTGCGACCTGGTGAGCCGCAGCGAGATCGCCATCAACCGCATGGAGCGCGACATCGATCAGGCGGCTCTGGATCTGCTGGCGATGGAGCAGCCTATGGCCATTGATCTGCGCTTTATTCTCTCGGTGATCAAGATCAACGCAGATCTGGAGCGCGTAGGCGACGCCGCAAAGAGCATCAGCGACCGCGTCCGCCACATGGTGGAGCAGATGGCCGTAGTCGATCTGCCGGTGGACATTCCACGCATGGCTTCTCTTTCGGCAGACATGGTCCGCAAGGCCCTGCAAGCGTTCATCGAGGCCGACGCCGAACTGGCCCGCGGGGTCCTCACCATGGACGACGCTGTGGATTCCATGAACCGCGCAGCTTACAAAGCATTGACCAAGGTGATGGAGGAGCAGAGCCATCTGGCTCCACAGGCGTTGAATGCGCTGATGATCTGTCGCAGCCTGGAGCGCGTGGCCGATCACGCCACCAACATCGCCGAGGATGTGATCTTCTGGGTGCAGGGAGCCGACGTTCGCCACCACAAGAGCATTGCCAAGTCTGGAGACGTGCAAACCTTGCGTTGAGACGGGCCGTTGATTGCGGCAGCCACAAACAAGAAGCCCCGCTCTCCGCGGGGCTTCTTGCTCTTCCATCTGCTGAATTTCAGTGGGATGCAGAGGCTGAAATCCTCACGCCCATGCCGTTCAGCCTGCTGCGCGCGCGGGCTGCTTCCGGCGTCTGCGGATGGCGCTGAATGAGGGAGCGCAATTCATGGATACCCGCGTCGCGCTTGTTCTCGGCCAGCAGTGCCTCTCCCTTATGCAGCTGCGCAGCGGGCGCTTTGGCGTTGCCGCTGAATCCTTCCAGCACTCCGTTGTAGTAGTTGATCGCCTTGGCGTAGTCCTGCTGCTGGTAGGCAATCTCGCCCAGGTAGAACTGCGCCGTGCCGGCCAGATCGTCCAGCGGATAGTAATGCACGACGTCGCCGAATTCGCCGGCAGCCAACTGATACCGCGCGGCGTTATAGTCGCGCACGCCAGCCTGAAAGGTCTCCTGGAGCGGTGGCGCCTGCGATGCGGCGGGCGCCGGTGGCGCATTCGCGGACTGGCCGCCGGGAGGCGGGAAGATTCCCGGCTGTTGCGGACTTCCCCCAGGCTGCTGCGGCGCATCGCCGCTTTGTGGGGAAGGTGTGCTTCCAGGCACTGCGCTGGGCGGCGAACTCTGAATATTCTGCAGCTGCGACTGTAGGTTCTGCACCGTCTGTTCGAGCTTGGCGATCCGCGTCTTCAACTCATCGACCGAATCGTTCAGCGATTGTGTTTGACCCGCGGCGGCATCCAGCTTGCCGTTCAATGCGTCACTTTGTGCGCTCAGTTTTTTCTGCAGATCATTGACCGCCGCAGTCATCTGGTTGGCTTCGTCGGCCGTCTGCTGCGACAGGTTCTGCAAAACGCCGAAGCGCGTGTCCAGCGTGGACTGTAGCCGCTGCACCATGTCCAGCAGTTGCTGCACTTGTGTCTGCAACTGGACAATCTCTTTGGAGACCGCGTGTGCGGGCACGCCGGTGGGAGCCAGTATGAGCACAAAGGCGGCCGCCGCCAAAAGACGATTGCGAATTGTGCGTGAACTTTGCATACCTTAACAATTTTAGCAACTGCCGCCGCGTCATGTTCTGCAGGCACGCGCACTAACTAAGATGCAAGTCTGCCAAGTCGGATTCCGCGGTGCGATCGCCAGAATGTTGAGCTGACTAGCAGGTCCCGAATTTGTGTATACCGAAGGAGGATGTTTAAGTGGCCTTTTCTTCAAGAAAAGGCCACCTTGCACGGCCTCAAAAAGTCGACGTTAATTCGGGAACTGCTGTAAACCTCAATTTTCAGCCCACCCAGCCGCCGGTCCTCGTCGCTGGGTGAGCTGAGACCTGGAGCAACTCGTGCCGGTTTTTACTGCTGGTCCATTGAGAAGCCGGCGCGGCGGTTCAACTGCCAGCACTGTTCGTTAGACTCCGTGCAGAATGGCTTCTCTTTGCCGTAGCTCACGACCCGAATGCGGTCGGCCGCAACGCCCGCTGTCACCAGAGCCTTCTTGGTCGCGTCTGCGCGATTCTGCCCCAGTGCGAGGTTGTATTCGTCTGATCCGCGCTCGTCGCAGTAACCACCGATCACGATCTTGATGTTCGGGTGGCTCACAAGATAGCTCGCATCCTTGGCCAGTGTCGTCTGCGCGTCGCTGCGGATGTCGTAAGTGTCGTAATCAAAGAAGATGTCCTGCACGTTGGCCTTGAACTCTTCTTCCGCACTCATCGTATTGGTGGGTACTGGCACCGCCGGTGGCTGATTCACCGATACGCGTGCCGAAGCCTCTGCCGTTCCGCCATCGCCGCGGGCGACGAGGTGATAGGTCGTCGACTCGGTTGGCGTTACAGACTTCACGCCCGAGGTGGGCACGTCACCAATACCGTCAATTGAAACCGACGTGGCGTCCGTCGTATGCCAAGAGAGCTGCACCTGCTGGCCGGCATCAACGACGGTCGGTGACGCCGTAAGTTGCGCGGTGGGTGCGGCTGCCGTCGCAGGCGGAGGCGTCGCCTGTGGCGCAGGCGCGGGCTGTTTCTTCTTGCAACCTGAAACAGCAGTCAAAGCAACAAGGAGAGCAACTGGAACAAAAATGCGAGCACGTAATTTCAATGGATTACTCCTTCCCCAGATTCAAAATTCTTCCGGACGTCTAAAGCCGTGCGCAACCGAGTGCAGCCGCTCGTGGCCGTACCTTTCGCGCCTCTCGCAAAGCTAGTCTTGCCTGGCGACGGAGTTTGAGCGGTGATCTTTCCGGCTCGCACCGTCCGGAGATGTTGTTGTCAAAATCCAGCCGAGTCCCCTCCAGTACTGCAGCAACTCAACCGGCATACCGATTCGAATAAACCCTGCGGCACAAACCTCAGCCGAACTTTCGCAACGTTGAAAATGATAGAACAACGATTCGCGACGCCCGCAGGCCACCTTCCGCGACGAATCCTGCTTGTCAAGGCAGGATTCACTTCCAGCTCCAGTTCGGCATGGAGTTGTTGCCCGAGTGTGTCAGTTGGTGCTGCTGCGTGCCATCGGCCAGCATCGTCCAAACCTGTGTGCGTCCGCCGACAGTCCGCTGGAAGACGATGTGCCGCCCATCCGGCGACCACGAGGGGCAGTCGTTGTTGCCCGACTCATGCGTCACCTGCAGCCACTGCTTGCTTGCGATGTCCATCACGTAGATGTCCTGGCCGCCGGGATCGCCCGGGCCGTATTTGCGGTTCCATGCGAAGGTCAGCAGCCCTCCGTTCGGCGACCACGAGGGCGATACGGCGTAACCGCTGTCGGTCATACGCTGAATGTTCGAGCCGTCCTGGTCCATCACGTAAATCTGCGGCTCGCCCGTGCGTCCGCCCGTGAATGCGATCTGCGCGTTGGTCTTGGGATTCCACGATGGTGAAATATCCGGGCCCTTGAGCGCCGTGATCCGGTGTGCGCTGCCGCCGCTCGCATCCGCCACCCAGATCTCCGAGTCTCCTGACCGTGAGGATGAGAACGCAACCTTCGAACCGTCCGACGACCAGGCCGGCGTGAAATTACTTCCGCCTTCGGAGCCTGCCGAAAAGCTGACGGCTCGGTTCAGGTCGAAGGAGTACATGCGGACTGCCCATCCGTACTTGCCCAAAGTCGAAAACGCGAGGCGCGAATTATCGGGCGAGACGCGCGGTGAGACCGTGATGGTGCCGAAGTGGGTAACGGGGTGTTGATTCTCGCCGTCGTAATCCATCACCCAGATCTCTTTGCTTCCGGTCGCAGTGCTCACGTAGTAGATCTTCGTCTCCGCGATTCCGTTGATGCCTCCGCCAAGCCGCGCAATAATCTCATCAGCGAAGCGGTGCGCGATGGTGCGCGCCATGTCCTCGCTGGCAGCTTCGTTATACTGCTTGCCCAGCACCTGCGGGTTGGCGGCATTGCTCGTGTCAAAGAGCCATCCGTACACCACGAGCCTTCCATTGCTCACTGAGAGCGCACCGAAGGCCACCATGGCTGCATTGGCTGGCGCAGCAGACCACTGCGAGAGCACCATCTCCTGCGGCGAACCCGGCATCGCCTGCGGCGCCAGGCTTTTTGAAACCATCTGGAAGATGCCGGCGTTGTTCAGGTCGTTGTAGAGTGTGGAATCGAAGACGGCTTTCAGGGGTGTTGTCTGGGGATCAGCTCCCACCGGCTTGAAGTCCGCAACCGCCAGCCGGATGGTGTTATTGCCAAGATTGGTGCCGCTTCGGACCCAATCCTGGGCCTCGACTTGGAGCGCGGGAAAGAACGCAAACAAAAGCAAAGGGAGAGGCAAAAACCGGAAAATTGCCTTCATGCGACGAGCAATCCTTCCTCCAGGGGTGACAAATGGTTGATCGCGCGCCCCGCGAAAGGGCTCATAGATTGCATGACGCAAATTCCGCCGAAAGGTTGCCTGAATTTGTCAACTAATTTTCTAGGTGGGGCCATCGCCACCACAACCGAACGGCCGGCAAATTGCTGTCAATACTCGCAGTAGTACGAAACCATCAACGTGCTTTGATTATACGCCGAAGGCAATGGCCCGAAGGTGTCGACACGCTGCGCGGCGCGCAGGCACGACGTATCCAAGGTCTGGCTGCCGCTCGAGTGGTCGAGCTGGACGCGGCCCGGGCTTCCGTCGCGGTTGATGGAGAAAACGATATAAACGCGCGAACCATGCGGCGTCCTCTGGTCCACTTCGTACTTGTTCCAGCTGCTGGACATCTTGGTGTTGATCTGGTTGACGTACCAGGCGAAGCGCGCGCCAAAACTGCTGTCGTTTACCGCGACAGGACCGCTGGATGAGACTTGCGGCTGGGTCGCGCGCGGAATGTTGGTGCCGTTCTGTTCGCCGTACTGGGCCAGATTCTGCTGCCGCGGCGGAGGCTGGTGCTGCTGCGTCTTCGGCGTGGTTTGCTTCTTGGGCTTGACCTGCTTGCCGGAAATGGGAATTGCCGTCTGATCGACCTCGTGCTGTTCCTTCGGGCTCGGTGGCGCCGGAGCGGGACTGGGTGTCTCGGTGGTCAGCACGTTTTTGTTCATCGGCTGATCGTTGGGCAGCGGAATTGCGGTCGAGATCGTCACCTCCATGGCTTGGCCGCCCCCCTGATTGCCCCACAGATTGTGCTTGAACAAACCGCTGATCAGGCCATAGGAAATCAGCGCGGCCAGCAACAGGCCATGCAACAGGAGCGCACCCGCCGCGGGCCCTCCCAATGGCTCCGGCGCAAGTTCCCGTTCCAGTTGCTCAGTTCTTTCAAGAACGCTATTCATGGGCTTGACGTGCTGGTTCCGCCATTCTTGGCTTCAAGCGGTTGGGTCACGATCGACACGTTCGTGATCCCCGCCTGCTTCACCGCATCCATCACACTGGCGAAGAGGCCGAACGGCACCGTTTGGTC
The DNA here is from genome assembly GCA_030039675.1 of Acidobacteriaceae bacterium. Taxonomy (GTDB): domain Bacteria; phylum Acidobacteriota; class Terriglobia; order Terriglobales; family Acidobacteriaceae; genus Telmatobacter. The sequence continues at coordinate 31,634 of JASHVE010000342.1, forward strand.
GGCGCGCAAATAGATTGCCTGGTGGGCTGGATCGACGCCCGGCTGGTGCAGCCTGACGGGCAAATCGTGAATGTTGATCGGCTGATCGTTGAGAAAGATCTGTCCAGCATGGTCAACCGCCACCACCATGCGCTGCTCGGTGATCTCCTTGACTGTCCGCGTCTTCGGCACGTTCACTTCAATGCCCGACTGCAAAACGGGCTCGGTGATCATGAAAATCACCAGCAGCACCAGCACTACGTCGACGAGCGGCGTGATGTTGATATCCGCCAGAGAAGTCCGTGTCTGGCCCGCGTTACTTGTAAACGCCACGCTCGGCCTCCCGCGGGAAGTCCTCGGGTCCGTGCGATGCCGGTCCACGCGCTGGAATCTCTTCGAGCGAGTTCAGCAGCTCGCGGGCGAAATCGTCCACAGCCGAGGCAAACACCCGGATGCGCGCAGTGAACTGGTTGTAAGCCACCACGGCCGGTACGGCGACGAATAGGCCGGCGGCAGTGGTAACGAGCGCTTCGGCCATGCCAGGGGCAACGGCGCGCAGTGTCGCAGAACCCGCGGTGCCCAGGCCGTGAAATGCTTCGACGACGCCCATCACGGTGCCAAACAATCCAACAAACGGTGCGGTCTGTGCAGTCGTCGCCAGCCATGTGAGCCGCCGCTCCAGGCTGGTGATGGCTTCGCTCGCTGCGGTCTGCGCCGAGCGCTCCAGCGGTGCGAGGTTGCGCGGCGGGCCCGAGCCGCCCGTCTGCCGCCGGTAGGTCTCATAGACGTCCTCGAAGACCTGGGCCAGTGGACTGGCCGTGCTGTCGCTGGTGAGCACCGCGATTTCCTGCAGCCGCTTGGCGTTGCGGAAAGCTCGAATAAACCGTCGGCTTTCCCGGGTCGCCCGGCGGAAGGTCGACCACTTGGCCAGAATGATGGTCCAGGAGTAAAGGCTGGCGAAGAGCAGAATCGCAAGCACACCGATAGCGATGGGCCCGATATTGCCCATCATCTCAGTCAGTGCACCGATGGCCTGGGTACTCCCCGTCTGTACTGGCCCCGAGCCGCCATCAGCCTGCAATATGTAAGCCAATGCAACAGTAAGAATCGCGATTCACCTCAATATCCACGGTATCAGACGCGGTTCCGTCGCCCAAGTCACAGTTTGGATGCCCCATTGCATGCCCGGTTGCGGTCTGCCGTTCGTCCACCTGCCATTCGTGCTATGCTGCGCTCGGATTCCCTGCGTCCTGGCCTGCTGGATTTTTGGATGCGCGGACGGGGCTCAACAGCCCGCGATTCCAGGCTTTCGTCCGCTTTTTCGGCGAAGGAATGGGAAATCCTGACGGTTCAACAAGGACCTCGGACAGATTCATGCTCGTCGAGCTGCGCGCCGAAAATTACGCCGTAATCGATCACGCCATCGCCTCTTTCGGCCCTGGCCTCAATCTGCTTACGGGTGAAACCGGGGCGGGCAAGTCGATTCTCGTCGATGCTCTCGCACTGCTGATGGGCGGCAAATCCTCGGCCGATGTAGTGCGCCACGGCGCGGAGAAGGCCGTCGTCTCCTGCGTTTTCGAGTCCACTTCGGGCGCCGAAGCGATTCTGGAAGAAAACGGTATTGATGCCGAGAGTAGCGAAATCATCCTGCGTCGCGAGATTCTCTCCACCGGCAAGGGCCGCGTCTTCGTCAACAATCAGCCGGCAACTGTCGTAGTGCTTAAACAGCTCGCGCCCGAGCTCGCGCTGGTACACGCGCAAAGCGAGACGCTTTCGAGCTTCGACCAGGCCCAGCAGCGCACCCTGCTGGACCGCTTCGGCGGGATATCCACTGATGCAGTAGCCGATGCGCACGCCCGCTGGCGCGCAGCCAACGGCAAGCTCAACGACCTGCTCCAGGGCGAGCAGGACCGGCTGCGCATGGTCGATCTCTGGAGCTATCAGCGCAACGAAATCGAGTCTGCGCGGCTCGAAGCGGGCGAAGACGAAGCGCTGGAAACTGAAAAGCGCGTGCTCGCCAACGCGGAGAAGCTCTACACCGCGGCGATGAACGCCTTCGAGCAGCTTTACGAAGGCGGCTCGTCGGCCGAGTCGGCGCTGCGCGCGGCGCTGCGCAATGTGGAGGAACTGGCCCGCTACGATGAGCGCTTTGCCGAGGCCTCGCAGCAACTCGCCTCTGTGCGCGCTACCGTCGGAGACATCAGTTCGGCGCTGCGCGACTATGCCGAGGCCATCGATGCCTCGCCTGAACGCCTGGCAGAGATCGAAGACCGGCTGGCGCTGCTCGACCGGCTCAAGCGCAAGTACGGCAAGACCGTTGCCGAAGTCATCGCTTTTGGCCAGGAGGTTGCCCGCAAGCTCTCCGAAGTCGAAGACCGCGACGAGATCCTGAAGGCGCTACGCGTCGAACTTGCGCAGGCGGAGAGCGATTACCGCAAGGTTGCCGGCGCGCTGACCGTCGAGCGCGAGGCCGCTGCGGCGAAACTCGCTAAGCTGGCCGAGGCGCAGATCAACTCGCTGGCCATGAAGGTGCGCTTCGAGGTCGCTGTCAGGAACAGCGAGCAGGAATCCGCGTGGACAGCGGCCGGCTGGGATGAAGTAGAGTATTGCATCGCCACCAATGCGGGTGAGCCGCTGAAGCCGCTGGCTGAGATTGCCTCAGGCGGCGAGATGAGCCGCGTGATGCTGGCGCTGAAGGTCACGGTCGAAGAAAATGCCGCGAGGAACCTGTCGAGGGTTAGGAAAAAACCGACGCCGCGCACGCTCGTCTTCGACGAGATTGACATTGGCATCGGCGGCCGAGCGGCCGAAGCCGTGGGCCAGAAGCTCAAGGCCCTTGCACGAGCCCAACAGGTCCTGTGCGTCACCCACCTTCCGCAGATCGCAGCCTTCGCCGATCAGCATCTTGTCGTGGAAAAGCGCGAGGCCCAGGGTCGCACAAAAACGCAGATCCGCACCCTCGACGACCGCGCCCGCAACCACGAAGTCGCCCGCATGTTGAGCGGCGCCAAGGTGACTGAAACCAGCCTGCAGCACGCGGCGCAGATGATCGCGGCAAGCCGGTGAGACAACGGTCTCGAAAACAGCCGCTCCGGTTCAAAGAAATTCCTGTTCAAAGAATTTCGTGCCGAACGCGTGCATAGCAGATAAGATAATCGCCACCGGGCTCATCACCGAAAATTCAGAGGAGAACGCTAGATGATCTTCTCCGCCCGCATTGCCCCAGCCGCCGCGGCGTTGGCCTGCATAGCCGCATCCGCCTTTGTTTCCGCACAACAGGAGTTTCCACCGCCGCAGGGCAAAGGCCGCGTCGTTGTGGTAGCCAGCGGCCTGTCCGGTCCTCCGCATTACACCACCGTTTCGCGCGAGATCGCGCAGCTCGGTTATGACGTGGTGCTCTTCGACGGCAGTGCCATGGAGCACACTCATGGCGAGGCGGTAAAGTCAGCTATCCTGCAGGCGCAGCAGATGCCGCACGCACTTCCGGGCAAAGTGGCTCTGGTGGGATTTTCCGCCGGCGGCGGCGAATCACTCTATTACGCCACGCAGTGGCCCGATCTGGTGGTCGGCGTAGTGGTATGGTACCCGGCCACCTCGTTCATCAAGAACGTGCCCGGCTTTGTAGAGCGGCTGCAGGTGCCCGTGCTGATGTTTGCCGGCGAAAAGGACCACTACCGCGATGGCTGCTGCACGGCGGAGAATGCACGCTCCATCGCCGACGCGGCCAAAGCGGCGGGCAAGCCCTTCGATCTCTATACTTATCCCAAGACCGATCATGATTTCGTGAAAGACGGCGCGCACTACAATGCAGAGGCCTACGCCGATGCGTTGCAGCGCACATCCGCCACGCTCAAAGAGTATTTGCCCAATTAGCCGGCGAAAGTGGCCTTTTCTTTATCGACAATTTGCCGCGGATTTGGGTGCTTATGCCTGGGCGTGGTCTTTTGAGATCGGCAGCAGATGGGCCACAATATCCAGAATCAAGGCCGGATGAAGGGGCTTGGCCAGGATTTCAAAGTTGTGCCCCTGCTGTCTGGCCATTTCCAGGAGCTCTCCGGTGCCCGGATGGCCGGAGACCAGCAGGATGTGGCAAGCCGGGTAGTTGGCCTTCAGCACAGTTCCAAACTGAATACCGTTCATCTGGGGCAGCATCACATCCACGAGGGCCAGATCGGGCTGCCACTGGGCAATGGTCTCGATTGCATGCTCTGCAGAAAAGGCCGTGCGGACCTCATAGCCGCAGCTACGAAAGATCATCTCCAGCGTCTCGGCGACGCTGGTCTCGTCGTCGATGATCAGTATTCTGCGGCCTCCAGGCGTAATTGGCATGACTGAGAGATTTCTTGAGTCAAGCTGCTTTTTAGATCAAGAGATCGTTGTAACGGCGTAGCGACACGGACCTTCAAATTTGAAGTGGCATCGAGCATTTCAAAGAGATTTTTCTCTGCCTATCCACGAGCCACTCGCATCTGACGCCGCTGACATGCTGTCCGGCTGCTTAGTTACGATGCGCCAAAGTTCCTGCTAGTATACCTGCGGTGGTTGCTAAATTATTCATTTCATTGACGTAATTTCATGCATGAAATGCAGCAATCGGGAGCTGGGGAGAGCGCATGGCGGCACAACGAGCGAATGAGTGGGCAGACCGGATCCGCCGTCTCCTTCGGGAACTGAATCTAAGCCAGGCAGGGCTGGCAGAGCGCCTCGGCGTCTCACCTCCAACTGTTTCGCGATGGCTCAAAGGCCGGCATGAACCAACGGCGGAAAGCTATATTGCGCTGGGCAATCTCTGTCATCCGCCTGAGGGCCTCTACTTCTGGGAGCGAGCAGGCCTGGATGCCTCCGGGTTGCTCGATGCCAGTTTTCAGCGAGCAGTTTCGTCGTTGCGCACCAGCCTGCGCGACTTCAAACTGATCGTTGGCAGGAAAATTTCCGGCAGCCTTACCGGGAAGGGCAATACAGTTGCCGTCGCAATTCCTCTCCTGAATGCCACCGCGTACGGCGATCGGATTCCACCTCATGAAAATGTGAGTCTTTCAGAAGTGGAAGTCGAAAGTATCTTGCTCGCGCCCCTCGGCTGGTGCCCGCACCCGGAAAACATGATCGGCATTCACCTTGAGGGTGATTCTATGTTGCCGGTGATTGCGCCCGGCTCCATCCTCTTCGTGGATACCGCAGCGAAGGATCGCGATCATCTCCATCAACGGATCACAGTGGTTACACATCGCGATCTGGGATTCAAGGTGGCCCGATTTCAGAGAATCGCCGGTTCGGATTTGCTCGTCTCCGCCAATCACAAATACGTGCCCGTCGATGTGAGCAATGCGTCGAAATGGAAGATCTTCGGCGAAGTTCTCTGGTGGGTGTCGCGGGATTCAAACCACCACCTCGATGCTGAGGTATCGCGCGATTCCTCGCCGAGTGAATGAGTTCACCGCCGCAAGCGGCCTCGATCCGAGGCGTAACGTTCCTGCAGGGCAACACAGT
>JASHVE010000343.1 GCA_030039675.1 Acidobacteriaceae bacterium
AGAGCTATGGGAACGTGATCTGCCAGAGACTTCACGTTGAAGCAGATGGTCTCTTTGCTGGTGAAAGCGTCCAGGTTGCCGCCGATCGAGTCCATCTCGCGGGCGATGTGCTGGGCAGAGCGGTAGCGGGTGCCTTTGAAGAGCATGTGTTCCACGAAATGCGAGATGCCATTGGTTTCAGCGGGCTCGCAGCGGGAGCCGGATTTGATCCAGACCCCCATAGCGACGGAGCGCAGATGCTCCATGCGCTCGGTCAGGACGATCAGGCCATTCGGTAGTACGGTGCGGCGAAGATTTCGCTCAGTGTTCATTGCGCTCAGGTCGAATTTGATTGTAGGGCAACCGAAGTATTTCGGCACGCTACCGGTTATGAAACTTGGATTGGAAACAGCAAACCAGGGAAGAACTTTCCTGCGGGCGCCCGGGCTGCAGGAAAGGGTCAAGATGCTCTATTCTGACCCCAGCCGTGACCCGGGATGCCCACCAACTTGTCCGATTAGACTCCCCGGCCCCCGAAGCCGGGAGCCAGAAGCGCCTCTTTGGATTGGATGCAGCCGCATTGGCTAAGCATCTCGTGGATTTTGGAGAATCTGCGTGGCGGGGCCGGCAGTTGGCCGAAGCGTTGTATCGCCAACGAGTTACGGAACTCGGGGCGGTCACAATGCTGTCCCAGCCCCTCCGGCAGCGGCTGGCGGAGGCCGGCTGGGCAGTGGGCCGGCCGCAGATTGCGCAAATTTTCCGGTCTGTCGACGGGACGGAGCGGTACCTGATCGAGTGCCAAAGCGGGATTACGGCCGAAACCGTCGAGACTGTCTGGATGCCGGAGGGGGACGGCGGCGAGGCCGGTGAGGAGTCCGACGGCGAAGGCGCGGCCGAAACAGGCGATCCCGGTCCGGAGCAAAAACCCCGGACCAGGACATGGTCACGCGCCACGATCTGCGTCTCCTCGCAGGTGGGCTGCGCCGTCAACTGCCAGTTCTGCCTGACGGCTAAATTAGGCCTGCAGCGCAATTTAACCGCCGGTGAGATCGCCGGACAGGTGGTCTCGGTACTCGACCGGCAGGGCGTGGAAGTGGGCCGCGACCGGCTTAACCTGGTTTTCATGGGGATGGGCGAGCCGTTCCTGAATTACGCAAGTTTTATGGCTGCGGTGCGGCTGCTGGTGCGCGAAGTGGGACTGAGCCCGCAGCGGATGACGGTCTCGACCTCGGGCATCGTGCCGGGCATTGAGCAGTTCGCGCTGGAGCCGGCGGATGTGCGGCCGCATCTGGCGATCAGCCTGAACGCGCCGAACGACCGCGTGCGCGGCGAGGTGATGCCCATCAATCGCAAGTGGCCGATCGGCGCGGTCCTCGAAGCCGTGCGAAAGCTGCGTCTACGGCCGCGCGAACGTATTACGTTTGAGTACGTGCTGCTGAGCGGCGTGACGGACCGTCCGGAGCACGCGCGCGAGGTAGCGCGGCTGGTGCGGCGGTCGGGGCTGCCAGCCAAGGTGAACCTCATCGCGTGGAATCCCGGGCCGGGCATTCCCTACGCCATGCCCTCGCCGGAAGCCGTGGAAAGCTTCCGCGCGGCCCTCATCGCCGAAGGCATACCGGCGTATCTAAGGCAACCGCGCGGGCGCGACATCTACGCCGCCTGCGGGCAGTTGAAGCGGACGGTCGAGACAGCCGGTTAGGCAGTATTGCCTCGACGCAACGGGAACCGATGAGGGCCTACGGAATGAGGTAGGCGCCGGCGATCCTTTCATCCAGCGTCGCCAACGCCGCGCCATGCGCGGCTGCAAGCTCGACAAGATGTCCATCGGTTATCTGTTTCGGCGACTTGACCCACGCGGGAAGATGCGAAACGTCATGGTCATCGGGAAGAAAAGTCATCGATAAGATCGGAGTCTTTTTCAGACGCAACAGGATTGTACGGGCTTGAGAGATGGTAAGTCCGTAGGCGGGCGCTTGCGTCAGCACCCGAACAAATCCCAATTCGGTGATGGAGCACGTGGCCAGCGCCGGAAAACGCTGTCTTCTCAGCCATGCGGTGACCCGCTTGTGAAATTCGTGGTGAGCGAAGCCGAGAGCAACCAGAGCATTCACGTCCAGCAGATAGATCATGGAAAGTTCGAAAGAATCTCCTCAACCTCTTTACCGCTCAAAACCGGCGCCTCCGGACCTGCGCTCAAAATGGGTAGTCCTGTCTCCGGATCTTCCACGATTCTGGCACGCACGGCGCGCACCCGGCGCGGCGTCAGAATGATGCGCCCATTCTCGAGACTGGCGTCGAGCGGGTCGCCCGCGCGGATGCCGAGCCGGCGGCGTAGCGGCCCCGGCAAAACGACCTGGCCTTTGGTGGAAACCCGGGTCTGCATGGTAAGACGATCTTACCCTCAAACCCTGCCCACATCAAAGAACGCAATCCGCCGCCGTTACTGCTCCTTCGGCATTGGCGGAGGCTGTACGCTGCCACAGTCGGGGCCTTTGTAGACGGAGGTAGATTCGCTGGTCCACTCGATGGGAGTAGGGTTGGGGCCCATCTGCATGGTGCCCACAAAATGGACCTTGCCCTTAGCAGTGCCGTCATCGCTCCAGTGCGATTCCACCGTGCCTTTGCCGTTCATGGCGCCGGTGCAGATCCAATCGGCAGACATGCTGTTGGCGGCCTTCTGCACATTGGCTACCTGGCAGCTGCCGCGGGATTGCGACTGCGGCATTGGCGCACCATACTTGTCGATCATCGCCTGAGTGAGGCAGTACTGGAAGGTGCGCGGAGCGCCGCCGAAGGCTGCCGCAGCCGCGGGAGGCATTTGCATGCCGGCGGGAAACGGTGACTGCTGCCAGGTCATGGTAGTGGTGATCTCCCAGAGACCGGGTTTTCGTCCCTCCTGCGCCCAGACCAAGATTCCAAGTGCCAAGACACCTGCGCTCACCGCGAGCGCCACAGACCGGACTCGCATTCCTGCCTCCTCGTGCGCCACTGCGGGCGCGCCCTCAATGTACCCCGGGCGCCGGGATTTGCGAAAGTGAAATCGGATGAAATCTCAGCCGGACGTCACTTAGTGGGCCGGCGAGGCCGCCACGTCCCGGGTGGACTGCCAGGCGACCTGCTGCCAGCGGCCTTCGCGGCGGGCATAGACGGTGAGAATGAAGATGGAGATGTCAATGGGCGTGGGTTGAACGCGGGCATCCGTCACACGCACCGCATACTCGCCGTTGATGACCGCCGAGTCAGGCCCCAGCAAACGCACGTGCAGGTCTTTCGGAGTCCAGGAGATGTAGCGCAACTGGCCGGAGCGGATGGCGCCGAGATAGCTTGATTTCGTATCGACTTTGCCGCTCGCGTGAACGTAGGTCACGTCGTCGGCCATGATGCGGTCGAGGGCGTTCACATCGGAGGCGTCGAGCGCGGCCACTCGGGCCTGCTCCGCAGCCATCACTTCATTCTTCTCATCGCCTGCCGCCCAGGCGCTGTGTACGGCAAGCACTGCACCGATTCCAAGGCCAATCAACATGCACAGTTTTTTCATCGAGAATCTCCCTGACCGAGATGCGATGAGTAGAGCCGTGTAATTTTAATCTTGCTGCCGGCGATGGTTGCAAGCCAGCGCCAACAGCGTATCGGCAACCCGGCCGGTGGCGTGGCGCACGACATTTTCTTCGCTGGCGAAGTCACCGGCGATGCAGCGCACGCCCAGCGCCTCAATACGCCCCACATCGGCCACAATCGGCGCCGCGCCTTCGGCTGCATAGCGGGCCAGCGTCTCCTGTGAAAACGGGGCCGTGTTCACCAGCGCGCAGTCGAAGATGGGCGCGCGGGTGTGCTCATAGATGCGCTCGATGTGCTCGGAAGCGGTGAGGTCGAGGCTTTCGTTGGCCTGGCTCATCAGGTTCGCGATGTAGACGCGCAGGCCACGGGCCTGGGCCAGCGCAGCGGGAATTCCATCCACCAGCAGGTTGGTGATCAGAGACGTGTAGAGCGAGCCGGGCCCCACGGTAATCAGGTCGGCGCCGGCAATCGCTTCGAGCGTTTGCGGCAGGGGCGCAGGGCTGGACGGGTCGAGCTTGAGTTCCACGATGCGGCGGCGGCTGGCGGTGATGCGCGTTTCGCCGCGCACCTCGGAGCCGTCATCCATGTGCGCCACCAGCGTGGTGTTGGCCGTGGTAGCCGGATAGATGCGGCCCCGTGTGGCCAGAATCTTTGACGAAAGCTGCACCGCCTGCGCGAAGTCGCCGGTAATCTCCGTCAACGCAGCCACAAAAAGATTGCCGAAGTTGTGGCCCTTGAGCGTGTCGCCGCTGCGAAACCGATGACTGAAGAGGCGCGCGAGCAGATCCTCTTCTTCACTCAGCGCGACCATGCAGTTGCGCAGATCTCCCGGAGGCAGCATGTTGAAGTCCGTGCGCAAACGGCCGGACGAACCGCCATCGTCGGTTACAGTGACCACCGCAGCGAGATCGGCGATGGCGCCATCCTCGGCCTCGGGCTGGCCAGGAACCGCGACATGCCGGCGCAGGCCGCGCAGCATTGTCGAAAGGCCGGTGCCACCCCCGATTGCCACAACATGCAGCGGCTGGGTGGCGCGCACGTCGGGAGCGTCAGGAAGATGTGCAACGGAGGGTTCGCGGATCGCGGGCATGGAAGAACTCAATTCAGACGTGCAGGAGCGCTGGAACAACAGGCGCAGGCGCGATGCACAGAGACCGCGGAGCGGTGTGTGCCGCAGTCTCCTGGTGAACCTTTCACTTCAATTGTATGCAGACCGGCCTGCATGGAGTCACTTCCCGGCCCCGCACCGCGGGATTAATCTCTACGGAACTTCAGGATACAGCAGTTCGGTAAACCGCGGGTCGTCGAGCATACTTTGAAAATCATTATCCACGCGTGCCTGCAACCGGTTCCTCGGGTTCAACTCGATGGCGCGGGCGAGATTCGCAAGGCACTCCTGCGCACGGCCGGTAATGGCGTCGAGCACAGCCAGGCCGTAGAAGACATAATCGGCGCCGGGATGGCTGGCGAGGATGTTGTTGAACTGCTCGCGCGCATCTTCGTAGAAGCCGGTGTTCAGTTGCGAGACGGCATAGTCATAGTGCTCCTCGGGGGTGAGGAAGGTGAGGCTGCTTTTTTCCATCTGCCGCTGGCAGGTCTGGATGTACATCTGGCAGCGGTCCTTGAGCTCGATCGGAGCTTCAGGAAGCAGTTTCTCGAGCGCGGCCAGGGCCTTGTCGTATTTGCCCTGCTGCAGCAGTTGCACCGCGGCCTGGTAGTGCTGATATGCAGCACCGCTGGCGGCGTGACCGTCAGGCCGGGCGGCCGGAGGGGGAGATTTTTTGCGGCTGGTCGCCGCGGAACGGGCCTCTTGCATCATGGTGTTTTGAGAGCGCGCATTCCCGCTGGAGAATTGAACCGCATGAAGGCCGGACAAATCCGCATGCCGGGAACAACGCTGCTTGAGCCATCTTTATACGCATTAGTCCGCGCGGCGTCAATGGGGGGTAAACCTGAATGCGCGGCTTCAGGTCCTCCGTCCGGATTGCGATTTGCCATAGATCGCCGGATTCAACGAAGGATCGTTGTACATTTTCAATTGCCGGTAAAGTTTAAAGCGGCGCTTGCCGGCCAGCGTCTCGCGCCAAAGCACGTCCAGGCATCCGGCCAGGTCGGCACGCTGCTGCTCGAGGATCGCGCGGCGGTCGCGATTGCGCTCCGCGTGGCCGGGAGGCGCATCGGGCCGGTTTGCTTCTTCGCGGGTGTGATAGATCTTGAGCGCGAGGATAGAGAGACGGTCAATGATCAGGCCCGGCGACTCGGAGTTGAGCGGCGCGATCTGCTTAGGCAGTCCCTTGGACTCAAGCCACGCCAGCAGCTTGCGATCCAGCTCCTCGGTCAGGTCATTGCGGAGCTGATTGGTGTCATCAACACGCCGCTTGACGCGGCCAATCTCGGCGTCGGTCGCTCCGGGTGCGCGGGCTTCGTCCTCGATGTGCCAGAGATCGAAGTTGGCGCGATGATGGCGGGCCACGGCGGCCAGCCAGTCTGCTTCGCCCACCGCCGTCGCCTCGCCAGGGTTGACATGCCACCGCTCCGTGCACTGATCGTGGAGTTTGGTGACAGCGTCGGCTTCGAGCAGAAGAGTTCCGACCCCAGCCCACACTGGCGGCTGGGGGCTTGGCAGGGTGCCCCGTTCGCGAATCTCGCGAAGACGCCGGACGGCCTTTGCGCACAGCCAGCAGGCCGACAGCCAGAAGGCGAAGTTGGCGGCCGCGGTAAGCCAAAGCGGAAAAGCATGAACATTGCCGCTCAGGGCCATTGCGACAACGACACCGGGAACCAGCAACACGCGGCCAATGAATTGCAGTATGGCTATGCCTGGATTGGGGGAGAGCACTACAACGCTATGAACGGAAAAAGACAAAGCAGCGGCGCAGCACGCGACGATCGTGCTGACGGCAAGCCTCTTCCAGTGCGCGAACCTCGACATATCGGATCGTCCGTTCCTTATCACCGGGGGAGCGAGAGGGGGTCGAGTCTATGGTAGAACTATCTTCGTCCAAACTCCAAGATGTATCTGTTAGGCCTGAATACTGCAAGCCAACTGCCTGCGCTCCGCAGGGGAGCAGGGAGGATTGATGCCCGACACAGTCGAACGCTTTCTTCTGATGGCAAGCTACGAAAAGGGGCACGAGTTCATCCGTCAGTGCGCCGAGATGGGCGTCCGGTGCACACTGCTGACGCTGGACAAGCTGCGGGACGCAGACTGGCCCAGAGACGCCCTCGAAGACATCGCCACGATGCCTCCGGGGCTCAGCCGCGAGCAGATTTTGAACACTGTCTCCTGGATGGTACGGGGCCGGAGGTTCGACCGCATCGTCGCGCTCGACGAGTTCGACGTCGGTACCGCGGCGCAGATCCGCGAGCATCTGCGCATTCCCGGCATGGGGGTGACCACCGCCGGCTACTACCGCGACAAGCTGGCCATGCGCACCGCCGCGCAGCGGGCGGAATTTCTGGTGCCGCAGTTCTGCCCCGTGCTGAACTACGACGAACTGCGCGATTTCATGGACCGGATAGCGCCGCCATGGCTGCTCAAGCCGCGGACCGAAGCGTCGGCCGTAGGCATTCGCCGCATCGAGGAGCCGGAGCAGCTGTGGCGCGCGCTCGACGAGCTGGGCGACCGGCAGAGCCATTTTGTGCTGGAGCAGTTCGTGCCCGGCGACATTTTTCACGTGGATGCGATCATCAGCGAGCGTAAAGTGGTGTTCTCCGCCGTGCACCGCTACGGCCGGCCACCGATGCAACTGATGCACGAAGGCGGCGTGTTCACCACGCGCACCGTAGACCGTGCCAGCCGCGACTGGAGCGAGCTTACCGCGCTGAACGCGGAGCTTGCGCCCTCGTTCGGCATGGTGCGCGGCGTCACGCACGCCGAGTACATCCGGGCCCATGCCGACGGGCGCTATTACTTTCTCGAGATCGCAGCCCGCGTCGGCGGAGCCTTCATCGCCGACCTGGTGGAAACCGCCACGGGCGTGAATCTGTGGCAAGAGTGGGCCCGCATTGAGATCGCTGACTTGCGTGGCGCGACGTATGCGGTTCCGCAGCCGGCTGAGAATTACGCAGGGAGCGTGTTGTGCCTGGCGCAGACGGCGGAGCCGGATACCTCCGCATTCGATGCGCCGGAGATCGTCCTGCGCATGAAGAAGCTCCACCACGCCGGATTAATCGTGCGGTCTGCCAGTTCGCGGCGGATCGAGGAGCTGCTGGATCAATACAGCTCGGAGTTCGCCGCACGCTTCCTGGCCACGCTGCCGCCTCTCGAACGCCTCACCCCGGCATAAAAAGACGACCCTATCGCAGCTGATTCTGTTTTCCACAAACATTGTGGAAAACCTTCCCTTGACACCATACCGATTGGTCGGTATGTTACATACCAACTAGTCGGTATGAAAACAAGGGAACAACTCGACACACAGCACGAATCGAAGACCAAACTTCTGGACGCAGCGCTTCATGTGATTCGCTCCAAGGGTTACTCGGCCACGCGGGTAGAAGATATCTGTGCAGCGGCAGGGCTGACCAAGGGCAGTTTCTTCCATCACTTCAAGAGCAAGGAGGAGCTGGCGCTGGCCGCGGCGGAGCATTTCTCGTCGATGGCTGAAGGGCTATTTGAAAAAGCCCCCTATCGCCGCCTCGCCGACCCGGTCGATCGGCTGCTGGGATACGTAGAGTTTCGCAAGGCGATTCTGAAAGGAGACCTGCCTGAGTTTACGTGCCTGCTGGGCACCATGGTGCAGGAAGCGTACGAGACCCACCCGAAGATTCGCGAGGCCTGCGACCGGTACATCGCAGCTCACGCCAACGCAGTGCGGTTTGATGTCCATGAGGCTATGGAAAAGTATGATGTGCGGGGCGATTGGACCGATCGAAGTTTGGCCCTCTACACGCAAGCCGTGATTCAAGGCGCCTTCGTCCTGGCAAAGGCAAAGCACAGTCCGGAAGTGGCTGCCGATTGCCTTGATCACCTG
>JASHVE010000344.1 GCA_030039675.1 Acidobacteriaceae bacterium
CTTCAACACCCTTGTAGAGCGCTTGCGCCAGGGGTCGGTTTTCCATGATCGGGATATCATGCAGCCAGGCGATCTCTTTGATCTTCTGCGCAAGCAGATCGAGACCTTTTGCCACCACTACAGGCGCGGTCATCTTCGGCTCGTAGCGCAGGGCAACCGCGTAGTGCGTCGGGTTGGTGATCACCACCGTCGCGGTCTCCGTGGCCTTCAGCATCTGTTTGCGCCGCGAGTGCCGCTGCATCTTCCGGATTCTCGCCTTGTTGGCCGGATTGCCTTCCGACTGCTTGAATTCGTCTTTGATGTCCTGCTTGCTCATCTTCAGGTCGTCTTCGTTCTTTCTCCACTGCAGTAGGTAGTCCACGCCCGCCCACGCAAGCAGAACGAGGCCGCATTTCCAGAAGATTTCGAGGATCATGCTGGTGACGAGGTTGGAGAATCGACGGGCATCGGTGTACGAGCTGCCGAGGATCTGACCCCAATGGCTGCGAATGCAGACGTAGCCGATCCAGACGATGGCGCTGAAGGGGATGAGCGATTTGAGGATCGTGCTCAACGCTGTGAGCGAAACCATTTGGCGGAGCTTGCCGGCCGGGTTGAGCCGCTCGGCCTTGGGAGATAACGCATCGGGCGCAAAGACAAAGCCGCCTTGCGCAAGTCCCGTAATCAGGGCGACCAGCGCTCCTGCAGACAAAATAGGGAAGACCCAGCTCATCGCTTCAATGCTGGTCCAAAAAAGTAACGGGCCGTTGGGCTCGATCGAATCGCTGCCTGCTGAATCCAGCACATTGCGGAAGAAAGTTGTCCATCTTGGCAGCGCATCGCGGCCCATGAACCACACGACAGCGGCAACCGCGGCCATCGCCAAAGCGCCGGTGAGTTCACGCGACCGCGTCACCTGTCCGCGGTCACGGGCGCGCTTTCTTTGCCGTGGTGTTGCCTGTTCTGTTTTACTCGAATCCGCCATGTGTTAACTCAATGCGCTAAGTGAAGCAGTTGATTGCCTTTTGTAATCGAAATCAAAAACAAGCGCCGGAAGAGATCGGGCCAATACTTGAGCGTTGCAATCAGGATGAAGATGCCGAGCAGGCTCTTGACCGCAGGGCCGAGCAGCATCAGCGGCATCTGTGGAGATGCTTTGCCCAGCAATCCGAGCACGATATCCGCTGCCAGCGTTGCGGAAAGCACCGGCGCAGCAATTTGCACGCCGACTCCAAACATTTCCCCCACCGTCCTGAACGCTTCCACTGTGAACAGGCTGCTGAGGTGCGCCGTGCCCGGAGGCAGATAGAGAAAGCTGTTGCCTACAGCGCGCAAAAGCCAGTACTGCACGTCCATGCGGAGAAACAGCAGCATCACAATACTCTGGTAGAACAGCGATACCACCGTCGTGTCCACTTGCGACTGAGGGTCGAGAATGTTCACCAGCGAGTAACCCATTTGTACGCCAAGAATCTGGCCCGCGAGTTGAATCGCTTCGAAAACCAGATTGGTGGCGAGCCCCATACCCACGCCGATCAGGAACTCCGTGAAGATCAGGATCGGCCATCCAGCGAGTGAGGGTAGGGCGATCTGCTGCCCCACCGTCGGATACAACAGCAAAGTCACTGCAAAGACAAAGATCGCCTTGATGCGCGCCGGAATGACCACGCTGCCGAAGAATGGCGCGAAGAGCATGAGCCCAGTGAGGCGCACGCCGATGGTCAACAGCGCGGTAATGATCGAATCGAGCGGTATCTTGATCATTGCAGGAAAGCATGGAAATCCGAAAACATGTTGAGCGTGAAGTGCGAAAGCTGCCGCCACATCCAGGGCATGGTGAAGAAAAGCGCAGCGCCGGTTGCGAGTAAGCGGGTGACAGATGAGATCGTCATGTCCTGCAGTGAGGTCAACACCTGCGCGATGTTGACTATCAGACTGACGAAGATCGCGACACCCAAAACTGGGCCGGCAAGGATGACGACCTCCTGCAATACCATACGTCCGAGTAAGACAACCTGATCGACATCCATAGCTCTAACTAAAGCTCCTCATAAGAGAACCGATCAAAAGATGCCAGCCATCCACCATGAGGAAGAGCAGCAACTTGAGCGGAGTTGAAATGACCACCGGCGGCAACTGCAGCATGCCGATCGACGTCGTGATCGAGGCCACGACCATGTCCACAATCAAAAATGGAAGAAAGAGTACAGTGCCGATCTGGAAGCCGGCTTTGAGCTCCGACAAGATATAAGCGGGCAGCAGCACGCGCATCGAGAGGTCATCCGGCGTGGCCGGCCGCGGCTCCTTCGCAAGATCGATAAACAGGGCCACGTCTTTCTCGCGCACGTAGTGGATCATGAACTTGCGAAGCGGCACTTGGCCGATCTTCAACGCATCCATAGTCGTGATGTGGCCTTCCTGCATCGGCACGATCGCGGTCTTGAAGATCTGCGCGCCGACTGGCTGCATCAGGAAAAAAGTCAGGATGAGAGAAAGCCCGATCAGCGTCTGATTCGAAGGCGTAGTTTGCAGGCCCAGCGCCTGCCGCAGGAAATGGAAGACAATCAGCAAACGGGCAAACGGCGTAACGCACAGCAAAACTGAGGGGATCAGCGTCAGCGCCGTGAGCATGATCACGATTGACCATGGCACGCTGGATCCGGGCAGTCCCTGAATTTGCAGGCCTCCATTATTGGGTGCGGCCGGCGGCGCGGCCTGCATGATGATCGGACTATTGGAGGACCCCGGCGAAGCTAACATGCCGTAAGGCGAAAGATCGGCCGAGGCGCCTGTGGCGTCGCCGCTGTCGGCGAGTTCAATGGGCTGAGAATCCGGCGCAGCCGCGTTCTCCTCCGCCGCGGCCATCGCTGTGAAGACGATGAAGAGCAACGTGAGAGCTACGCAGCGCCGGGTTGACTGGGGGAGGGTCATTTCAATTGTCCGGCAGCGGCGGCGGCCTGTTGCATTGCTTCGGTGGAAGAGTCGTTTCCGCTTAACGAGGTAAGCAGTGACACGCCGGATGCTCCTCCACCGATAAGGAACTTCTGTCCGTCAATATCCACTAGCGCGACAAACCGCTTCTCGCCGAGTGAGACTGTCTCAGAGACGCGCAACTGTTTTGCCGCTGCGAATTTGTTGTTCTTTTGCAGCCACGACCAGGTGCGCACGAGCAATCCGGCGCGAACGGGTTGCAGCTGTTTTTGCTTTTCTTCTTCAGGTGGAGCAATCTCTTCCGCTTGTGCGGGCTCCACATGAGGAGCGCGTCCGCCCACGGTCAGTGGAGAGCCGACCGCTCTGGGGCGCTTTGTCTTCGGTTCCGGAACCACGGAAAGCTGAGCCGGGTTCGATGAATGGGTTTGCTGCTTTTCCGCAAAGGCGCGTAACGTCCTGGCAAACGAACTTGCCACGGGCAGTTCAGCCTCTTCTGTGCTCTCGGGAGCAGGCTGAGAGTAGTAAATGCGGAGAGGTGAGCTCATGCCGTTTCCGTGATCCTCACTGCCAGCCGGTCGCCGATCACGTCGAACTCGGTCCAGCCGATGAGAAGTTGGTTCGCGCGGAGCGGAACGTCGCTTGTATGGTGGCAGGCGGTTTCAACAATCGATCCTTCCCGCAAGGCGAGAAGATCGCCAATGGTGAACCCCACCACGGGCACCTCGAGGCTGAGAGTGCACGGCAGCCAAGGCATGCTGTCTAGCAAGTCGCCTTCTGCGGCGGGATTGGCTCCGCGCATCTCGACGGGCCTGGCTTCAGCGTTTTGTGCGGGGACACTCATGATCCGGCTCGCTCCTGGCTCCGTTCGTGCCGCTCTTTTAAACCGGAAACCTGGTTTAGGAAGAGGTCGCGCAGAATGAACGGAGTGATTGCACGAACTTCAATGCAATTGGGGTGCCGAAGTCCGGAGCGGTGCAGAGGGCTGTGGAAACCGGCTGGAGCGGTCGCCAGGTCTTTATTATTCAATCATTTGCAATAATGCGCCACGGCGCCGTGGCTCCCCCGCGTCCGGTGAGACGGCGATGAGAGCCCGGTGCGCATTCGCGGACTTCCGCCGCGAGGAGGCGGCGCGCGGCGGAAGTCTCTAATGCTTCGTTAAGACTGAAAGTGAAGCATTAAGGCTACGAGATGAGCTGAATGGTGGCCTGCGACACCTGATCCATCGTGGTCAGGACCTTGGCATTCGCGTCATAGTTCTGTTGAGCGACGATCATGTTGGCGAATTCAGTCGAAAGGCTCACGTTTGAGTCTTCAACCGCTCCACCAGTAATCGTGCCATTCCCACCTGCTCCAGCCACTCCAATGGCGGCGGCGCCGGAAGCAAATGTGGCCTGATAGTCATTGTCACCGGTCTGCTGCAGGCCTTGGACGTTCGCAAAGCTTGCCACAGCCACTTGGCCCAGAGCCAGAGTCTGGTCATTGCTGAACTGGCCTTCGACGGTACCGTCAGAAAGAACCGAGAATCCGGTCAGTGTGCCCACGCCGTAGCCGTTCTGCGAGGTGGTTGTCGTCGCGCTGGCCGCGTCTTGCTGGGTGATGGAGCCTCCGCCGCCGGGCCCAGTAAGATCCCAGCTCAAGCTCATGTTGGCTGCACCATCCGCCAGGTTGTTGATATCGATGCCGGTGATGGGCGAGGCAGGTGAGGTGAGGTTGCCCGACGAGTCGAATTGCATGGTCCCGGTCGCGACCGTGGTCGTGGAACCGGTTCCGCCCGTAATGTCCGAAGACGGAATGGTGATGTTGTAAGTCCACGTATTGGCCGCAGTGTTTGTGTACGTGACGGTCAGGACCTGCGAGGACCCGAGAGAGTCGTACACGGTGATCGGCGAGCTGAAGGTGGTGCCGGTGCCGGCCGAGGCATCGAGATTTGTATTCATCTCGAAGGATGTAGTGGCTACCGCGGGAATATTGGTCGACTGGTCGACATTGATGGGACCAAGAACCGCGCTCGTGGAGATCTGCCCGTTGACTGCGGGGTAGCCCATCACAAGCTGGCCTTCGGACGTGACAAGCTGCCCCGCTGAATTCACCGAGAAGTCGCCGTCGCGCGTATAGCTTGTCTGGTTGTCGGAGGTGTCGTTGACAATGAAAAAGCCGTTGCCCTGCAGCGCCATGTTGGCGGAGACGCCTGTGGTAGTGACAGTACCGTTAGTGAAATTCGAGGTTTCACCCGCAACTTGAACACCGGATCCATACTCGATTGGGTCGCCGTTGCCTGAAACGCCCTGCATCTGGTTGAACAGATCGGCGAAGTTTACGGTTTCGTCCTTGTAGCCGTCTGTGTTGAGGTTCGCGAGATTGTTGGCGATGACATTCAGCTGATCCGAGCTGGCTGCCAGGCCTGAGAGTGGAAGTGAAAACGATGACATGTTATCTGCCTCCTGCGGCTGTAAACTGATTGGAAGTTGGTGCTGAGGCGCCGATGTTGCCATACAGGTTCATCAAGGAGCCTGAATTTGGAAGACTGGCTGATGCCGGCAGCGGCTGAAAGGCTGTGGCGGCCGGATGCGCGACGGAACCGGGTTGTGTGGCGGCTGTTCCGCTCGCCACTGCAGATGCAGCGTCCGCGGCGGCTTTGTGTGCTGACTGCGTGGAATCCGAGGTGGTCGAGCTGGTCGTTCCGCTGGCCATGGACGAAAGCGTCTGGTTGATGGAGATCAGCTGATCAAGCTGGTTGAGCGAGACCATCTGGCCCACCATCTCCGTAGGATCGACCGGGGCGGTTGGATCCTGATTCTGTAACTCCGTTACCAGCAGGTTGAGGAAAGTGCTCTGCAGATCGCTGGAGTCGAGACCATTCGAGTTGCTGTTGCTGGAACTGCTCGAGCCCGAAGTGCCGTTGGTCGAAGCGGCCTGCGCCTGCACGGGCGCGTTCATCGCTGGAGTGTATCCCTGTATGTTCATCGTGCGTTCCTCTCCAAAAGAAAATTCGCCCTATGCCCTGATATCCAGTCGGTAGGCATCGCCCGGCCCAGTTGCTACGCGCAAAGCTGGCTGATCCGTTTCCGCAGAAATTGTTGCGTTCTCGTTTTGCGTTGGCTGCGCATACGATTTCTGCTCTCTCTGCGAGGAAAAGCCCCGCTCTCCGGAAAAGGACATGCTGCTTTGGTTTACCTCAACCATGGCACGCAGGCCGAAGTCACCGCCGAGCTTGGCCTCCATCGCGGGAATGTGAGCCGAAATGGCCTTGCCCAGATCGCTGTGATCGACAGAGATTTGCGCCGTCATCTGTTGTTGCGAAACCAGAGTCCGAATGGACACGTCTCCGAAATCGGCCGAGTGTACGCCGATTCGCATCTCGGTCTCGCTCATTTTTTGAATCACGTTCGCTGTGTTGATTCCTGGCGTTGCGGCGTTCTCAGGCGTCTCCGCTGCGGCCGGCCGATCGCTGCGAACGGTGTCGGCTCCGCCTTCTCCACGGCCCTGAGAGCCTGCGAGCTCATGAGCTGCGCCATGACTTGCAATGGACTGGATTTGCGTCGCAGCCTGCGCTGCAGTTGTATCCGCGGCCTTGGGAGCAACAGGCGCCGATTGCGAACCATCAGTCTGCCCGCGCTGGGTTGTCTGACCGTTGCTTGCAACGTTGTTCTGCGAATCGCTGCTTGAGGTCGCAGTTGCCGAAGTCTCGTTGTTCTTCTTCGTGTCGGTCGCAGTCGCCGTGTCCGGCGGTTTCGTAAAGCTCGCGTCAGAAGCCTTACTGCCTTGAGCCGCATTGCCACTCAGTGAGCTAAGATCTCCAGCACCTGGCATGAGGTTCATGCTGGGAAGAATCTCACTGTTCGGTAGCACGACTATTGCCGGTATAGCGACTGTATTCGAATTACCAGTCGTCTGATTGTTCGTCGGTGCGGATGGTGTCGCCTGAGCCGTTTGCGCCGACGTGTTTGCATCGGCACTGGATGTTCCGTTGTCATTGCTCTTTGCCGTCGAAGCCTGAGATTTGTTCTCGTTTTGGCTATCGGTATGCTCTACAGGCAAGGCCTGCATGCTAATGGTTTTCGCAGAGACGCCTGCGATCAAATCAGCCTGTGCGTGATTCGCTACTTGCGTCTGCGCCTGGTCCGGAACGGATGGGGTGGGGGAGGGAATTGTGGGCATCGACAGTGAAGCCGCCTTTGCTGGCTGCGCGTCGGGAGCGCCGGCCGGCCGCATACCTGCAATGTCGGCCGTTGGAACCGCATTCACCACCTGCGCATTCAAAATGTGAACCGCCAGAGCCGTGTTGATTTGCCCTTCATCTGAAATGCCGGTCGCGGCAGTGGCATTCGACTGCTGTGCCTCTGAAGTGCCGATCGCCTGACCCGTACTGACAACCGGCGGCGCGGCAGAGCAGTCGGCGGGAGGAGCAACATTGACCGGAACCGCGATATTTGCAGGCGGCGCCGTGTTGGCCGACTGCGTATTAACTTGGTGCTCGTTCGCACGAGTCGTTCCAGTTACCGCAGAGTGGCTCTGCGAGGACGTAGCAACACTCTGTGTCACGGCCGGTTTCTGCGCGGCGAAAGCAGCCGCGAGAAGAGTCTGCGGAAGATTGTTTTGTATCGGCTGCTGATTTTCGGTATTCGCGGTGGTCTGCAAATTTGCTTGCTGCGCGCCTTGGTCTGGTGTAGCCGAATTCTCTTGCGGATTCGATCCCGGTGTCTGCGGAAAGGATCCAGGCGATGGCAACGACGACAGCGCTGAAGTACCGGAAAGCACCTCAAGGAAGCTGGCGCCCGACGGCTTGGCATCATTGCCCATCAGCTCCGTGAGGCCCGCGTTCATCGTTTTGGCCATCGCAATACGCACGCCTGTCTTTCTGCACGCGGCGCGCCACGATGATGCGCGGGGGAAGAGCTAAACTCTCTCGCGATTTCTACTGTAAACAAAGAGCTTACGCGCTTCCCTCCGTAGCCGTTGCCGGAGACTCGCGGCAAATCGGCAACGATTGCCGCCCCAACTAGGCAACGATTGCCGGGTACCCGGCAATGTGCCTTTATGCGCGACGCAACAAACAGCGAGACTGCGCTCACCGCGAATACTGCTCTAGTGGAAAGAGGAGAGGAATCAGCCTCGTTGAGCACGGGCTGCAAAGATGTCGTCCAGTACTTTCTGCTGTGCGCGGTCGCGTTCCTGCTCATAAGCTTCACGATGACGCTCGTGCATATCGCTCAGCATCTGGCGGTCGCGGTGAGCAGCGTGGTATTTCTTCGCCTGGAGTTCCCGCTCTTGTTCGACCGCATCAAGCGATGTCGCCAATGCCTTCCTGCGGTCGGCTAGGGCATCGATCGCATTCAGCATCGTCTGAATATGAACAGCCATAACTGGCTGCAGCATCGCCTTACTCCGCGCCTCTTGTGTGTTGGCGATGTCTTCTGTAAGGCGGTCAATTTCGCGGCGAATACGAGCGCACTCAAGGAACAGCTTTTGGAGTTCAAGCTCCTCGCGCTTTTCGATGCTCTCGCGGTATCGAAGAACCGTCGCCAGTGGAAACCGAAACGCCATGCAACAGAGTGCTCCCGTATCGCCTTTGAGTCGCTCACGACCAGCCGCTCACCGTGCGGGCTGGCGCTTGTGCTCAGCTGGGAATTGCCGTGAGTTGTTCGACCGTCGTTTGCAGATTGCAAAGGGCGTTGGGCCGTTGCTGCAAAAACTCATTCAGCGCGGGTAGAATGGCAACCGCGTTGTCGAGGACCGGGTCAGTGCCCTTTTGGTAAGCTCCGATGCGGATCAAATCCTCTGCGCGCGCGTAGGCTGACATCAGCAGACGCAACGCTTTCGTTTTTGAAAGGTGCTGCTCAGTCACGACGCTAGGCATCAGCCGGCTAAGACTATCAAGGATCGAAATCGGCGGATAATGGCTCCGCATAGCAAGAGTTCTGTCGAGAACCACGTGTCCATCGAGCAGCGAGCGCACAGTATCGACTACGGGATCCTGCTGATCGTCGCCCTCCATCAGCACTGTATAAAATGCCGTGATGCTTCCCTGAGAAAAATTGCCCGCGCGCTCCACGAGCCGCGCCAACGTATTAATGACGGAAGGCGTATAACCCTTGGCTGTGGGTGGTTCACCGGCCGCCAGTCCAATTTCTCTTTGCGCCATGGCAAAGCGTGTCAGTGAGTCCACAATAAGCAGGACATTTCTGCCCAGGCTGGCAAAGTATTCGGCCATAGCCGTTGCGGCCAGGGCGGCCCGCAAACGCAGCAGCGGCGATTGATCCGAAGTGGAAACAACCACCACAGCGCGGCGCAGGCCTTCTTCACCCAAAACTTCAAGAAATTCGCCCACCTCACGGCCGCGCTCGCCAACCAGCGCGAGAACTGTCATGTCGGCCGCAGTACCGCGCGCCATCATGCCAATCAATGTGCTCTTGCCCACACCGCTGCCGCCGAAGATGCCAATACGCTGGCCGCGGCCGCACGTGAGAAATCCGTCGATGGCACGAATCCCGCAGCTCAGCGGCTCTCGAATCGGCACTCGGTCCAGTGGCAGCGGAGCCGAGCCGTCAATCAGCACAGAATGCGTCGCGCGATATTCTCCCTTGCCGTCTAGAGCATTGCCGGCTGTATCCACCACGCGCCCGAGCAGGCCTGGACCGACGCGCACCGAGGGACGCGCGCCCCATGTTTCGATTCGATCGCCGAATCGAACTCCCCTGAGCGGGTCTGCAGTCATCGAAAGCATCGTCGATCCGCGAAAGCCGATGATCTCTCCCGAGTAGCTTCGCCCTGCAGCGTCCTTGATTTCGCACGATTCGCCCACAAAGCAAAAAGGGCCGTCGGACTCAACCAGATTGCCGACCACCTGATTGATACGGCCTTTCCACCGCAATGTCGAACCCGATTCAAGGCGGTGATTAAATGGAGCGAGGAGCGCGCGTTTCATCGGTTCGCTGGCCTCAACGCAAGCAGATCAAAGAATCCCTGTTCTACTTCCTTCAGTTGCGTGTCGAGTCCGAAGTTTGCGGTTCCAAGCTCAGTTTCCAGCAGGCAATCCTGATCGCTGAGTTTGGGATCTTCGACAACTTCGACGCGAGCCATGTTCGGAAATCCAGCAAAGTACTTCTCCCACGCGCTGCCGCGTCCAGCGCTCACGCGCACCGTGATGCTCGATCCCTCGCGCATCTTCTCCACCGACATTCGCACCAGCGTGGCGACGAGCATGGGATCGACCTGCGCTTCGCGATGCAGAATTTTTGCGGCAATTGATAGCGCCAGTTGCACGACCTCTGCCTCGACGCGAGCGAAGTAGTCGTCGCGCTGGTCTGCAAATTCCTTGAGGGCTGCTGCGATGGGAGCTCGCGCGGCCTGTATCCTTTGTTCGCTCTCTTGGCGCCACTTCTGCTCGACCTGTGCCGTAGCGTCCGCCCGCTCCTGACGGATTCTGGCGGTGAATTCGGCCTCGGACATCGCAATATCGGAGCGGCTCTTGCCAGAATTGTGTTCGTCCTGAGCGGCCTCCTCCCTGCGATCGCCGACTGCAATCGCGTTACCGATGTCGCGGTACTGTAAGGTTGAGATAGGTAATGGCATCACGCTGCTATAGGTCGAGCTAAAGGACATATTCGTCTTCTCCCTCACTCTTCAATACGATCTTGCCTTCCGCTTCGAGCTTGCGCGCAATGGCGACAATTTCACCCTGGGCCTTGGCGACATCTTTACTGCGGACAGGCCCCATCACCTCTGAGTCTTCCTTCATCATCTCCACCGCTCGCGATGACATGGTGCGGTAAAAGTGACTGCGCACGTCTTCACTTGCGCCTTTCAGTGCGATCGTCAAGGTCTTTTTATCGATAGCACTCATCAGCTCCCGCATCTCCTGCTCGGGAACCTCAAGAAAGTTATCGAATGTAAACATCAGGTCGCGGATGCTGATGGCCAGTTTTGGTTCTTCCCGCTCGATATTCTCCAGGATCTCGCGCGCAGTGGTTGGATCAAGGCGGTTCATCATTTCCGCGATGTTTCTGAATCCGTTTCCTGCCTTCCTGGTTTGATCGCCGGTAGACCGCAACCGGCGGTTCAGAACCGAGGAGACCTTAGCAGCCACGTCCGGTGAGAAGTGTCCGAGGTTTGCGAGCCGTCTCACACAATCGGCTCGTGCTTCAGGCTCCAGTCGCATCAGCAACGCGGAAGCCTGCCTTGCATCAAGATGGCTGAGCACCAGCGCCTTGGTCTGGGAGTGCTCACCCACCAGAAACCTGGCCAGCTGTTGCGGATCAGCCTTGCGCAGAGTTTCAATGCGGAAGGACTTGCTTTCGTCGCTCTGGCTCAGGCGTTCTACCATGCTGCGTGCGCCGTTCTCTCCAAATGCTTTCACCAGCAGGCGCACGGCTACGTCTTGACCGCCAATGGCGATATATTCCTGGGCCGACATGATCTTCTGATACTCTTCCAAGACCTGAACAGTGATTTCGACGGGGATCTGCCCCATATTGGCGATCTCTTCGGTGATGCGTTCGAGATCGTCTGGGGGCAGATTCCGAAGAATAGCTGCGGCGGTATCTTCTCCCAAAACGGAGAGCAAAATCGCCGCTTTGCGCGTGCCGTTCAGTGGCGTGCGTTCTGTCGGCATCATGAAGGTTCCTCGCGCATCCAGGCCTGCAAGGCTCGCGCTGTGTTCGCCGGTTTCTGCTTGATCAGCTCTACCGTCTCCTGTTTCAACTGGGCGGCCCGCACAGAGTCCGTGCCCAGCTCAGCGACCGCGCCAGGCAGAGCTTCTTGGTGCGCGGCTGCCAGCAGCGGTTCCCCCCCTGCGGGCAAGGCGCCAGGAGCAAAAGCATGCTTCTGCACCGGCCGAATCAGGAAGAGATATGCCAGCACGAAGAGAACCAGCAGAGAGACAGGACGCAGCGCTGAGGAGTAATTTGACACTGTCTTCTCCACCTGTGTGGCCAGTGTTGGCGCTGGAACATCCAGGTCTGCGGCGTCTCCGTCGAAGGAAAGATTCTCAACGCTGATCGTATCGCCGCGCTTTTCGTCGAATCCGATAGCGGCTTCGGCAAGTTCCTTGATCTGCTCGAGTTCCTGCTGCGTTCTCTTGCGACGCGTATAGGTTACTTTGCCCTTCTGCACATTCCTGATGATGGCGTCATCCACCAGAATGGCAGCCGTGATACGTTCGACGCGGCCCGCCGGAGTGATCGTGTGTACGATCGTCTTGTTCACCCCGTACTGCGCGGTCTCAGTCTTCGAGGTCTGGGTCGCGGCTTGAGGTGGCGTGGGTTTCGACTGCTTGTCCGTTGTTGGGATGTTGCTTGTGGTTCCCGGAACGCCGGACGAAACCGCACCGCCATTCGAATTGTCTTCAGACTTTTGATCGCTCAACACAGCGCTTACCGTGGGATCGTATTTCTCCTGGCTCTCGTCTGTCGTACCTTGGTCATACTGCACGTTCACACTCGCACGGATCTTGCCCGTACCGACGATGGGTTCCAGTGTGCTGATCAACCGGTTGCTCAGATCTGTGCTGCCGTCCGCTGTATCCTGTGCGGTGTTCAACGAACGGTCGGAATCGGCATCCACGATGGAAACGTCCTCTGGCTGCAGCTCATCGACTGCACCAGAGACCAGCCTTGAGATCGCCAGTGCCGCATCCTTCGACAGGGTGCCTCGCCGCAGCTTGAGAACCACTGAAGCCTTTGCGCCACGCTGCCGATCAAGAAAAACCGAATCCGTCGGCATCACGAGGTGAACGCGCGCCTGCTCCACGTCCGACAGCGTTTCGATCGATCTTTCCAGCTCTCCTTCCAGCGCCCGCTGATACGTGACCTTCTCGTCGAATTCAGTCTGTCCCCACGACATCTTGTCGAATAGCTCAAAGCCCATGCGTCCACTGCGCGGCTCTCCATCTGCTGCAGTCTGCATCCGCGCCGCATCCAGTTTGTCCGCGGGAACACTGATGGTCTTGCCGTCGGGACTGGTCTGGTGGGGGATTCCCTGCGCATCTAACTTTGCGGTAAGCGCCTGGGCATCAGCCGGCTCGAGTCCGGTAAACAGTGGCTTATAGTCTGGTGTGCCGATGAGCCGTACAAACAGCACAAGCAACACGGCAGTTGCGCCAGCGCCGCCGAGAAGGAAGGCCCTCTGGCGGCCGTTGCGGCTCGCCCAAAATTGTTTCAACTGATCCATCGCGTTTTTAGAGCCAGCCATTCGCTTTCAGTCCTATGGTTTTCTTCGAAATATTGGTTGCGCCTTGCACGGCGTCATGGCAAATCGGGGACTGCGGGAAACGGGTTAGAACTGCATCTTCTCGATGTCCTGGTACGCGCTCACGATCTTGTTGCGGACCTGCATCATCAACTGGAACGAGACATCCGCTTTCTCTACCGCGATCATCACATCGTTCATATCGCCGGCTCCGCCCTGGACCAGATTGCTCACCTGCGAAGCCGCATTATCGTTCAGCGAATTCACCGTGTTGACGGCATTCTTCAAAACGTCGGAGAAGCTTGGCCCGCCCGTTTCGCCGCCAAGATCTGCCGCCGAGGTATTTGGCACAGAAAAATTGGGAATATTGCCCAGGGTGATGTTGTTCATCGCTGTACTCCTGCTACGAAGACTTCAATATGTCGATCGATTCCTGAATCATCTGCTTGGCCGCACCCACCGCCGACGCATTCAGCTGATAGGCTCGCGTTGCGTCCATTAGATCGACCATCTCTGTGACCGGATTGATCGCCGGATACGCCACGTATCCGTCTTTGTTCGCGTCCGGATTGCCCGGTTCATAACGCATCACCGGCGGTGCCTGATCATTGACCACCTGACTGATCTGCACGGAGCCGGCCGGCGCATGTCCGAAGTTTCCCAGGCGATTGAAGACCGTTTGGAAGGGAGACGTATTCGACGCGCTGAAGACGACTTCCTTGCGCACGTAGGGCCCGCCCGCGTCGGTATGCGTGGTTTCCGCATTTGCTAAGTTGGCCGATGTCACTTCGGCGCGCTGCCTCTCTGCAGACAAGGCCGACGCGCTGATGCTCATCATGTCGAACATTCCCATCGTCGATCTCCTTTATTCCTTGATAGCCGTGAACAGCGTGTGGAACTCACTCTTGACCAGCTCCACGCCCATCTGGTATTGAAGCTGCGTCTCGGAGAGCATCATGCTTTCGCGGTCGATATTCACATTGTTCCCATCCGGCCGCTCCGGAAGATTCGCTACTTCTGTTGCGGCGGGTTCGAGCTCAGATGCCCCGCTGTTATTGATTACCTGCTGCATCGCGGAATGAAAGTCGATATCCCTGGTGTGATAGCCAGGCGTGTCGACATTGGCCATATTGGCGGCAACCAACTGTTGCCGGTCGGATGTAACCTTCAGGTATCCCTGAAGAAGGTCGAGCGTGGAGATATTGCTCACTATGCGTACCTCCTTGGCGGAAGCCCATATTCCCGGATCTTGTTGCGGAGGGTTCGAAGGCTGATGCCAAGCATCTCGGCGGCATGCGTACGGTTTCCATCCGTCAACGCAAGGGTGTTCTCCAGGTGTTGCCGCTCGATCTCGCGGATCGGCGTACCGGCCGCGGCGGGAACTTTGGCCAGTGCTGGCAGGCTCCGCCGCGTCGTGGAGTGCGGATGAAACTCGGTGTCGAAGCAATCTGCGTCGATATCCATCGTGCCGCTCAGAGTGATCACGCGGCGCATGAAGTTCGCCAGCTCGCGCACATTGCCGGGCCAGGAGTGAGATTGCAGGCGATCGAGGAAATCCTCACGTAGCCGCGGAACACCCATCTTTCTCTGCGTGGCAAACTGCTCCGCGAAGTGCACGGCTAGCACCGGAATGTCGTCGCGGCGATCACGCAGAGGCGGAAGTGAAAGTGGAATCACATTCAGCCGATAGTAAAGGTCGGCGCGAAACTGTCCGCGCTCCACCATTTCGGCAAGGGAGACATTAGTCGTGGCTACGACGCGAATATCGACTCGAACGACGCGCCCTTCGCCGAGCCGTTCGAATTCCCGCTCCTGTAAAGCGCGCAGGAGCTTCGGCTGCAGGTTGAGCGGCATCTCGCCAATCTCATCCAGCAGGATCGTTCCGCCGTTCGCCAACTCGAATTTGCCCGGTCTCGAGGCGACCGCGCCGGTGAACGCGCCGCGGCCATGGCCGAACAGCTCGCTTTCGAGCAGCGTTTCAGGAACGGCGGCGCAGTTGACTGCGACGAATGGCTTGTCGCACCGGTCGCTCGAATCATGGATGAACTTCGCGAGCAGTTCCTTGCCGGTTCCGCTCTCCGCCTCGATCAGAACGTCCGCGCCTGTAGCGGCTGCGGCCCGCGCCCGCTGCAGGGTCCGCAGCAGTAAGGTCGATCTGCCAACGATGTCTCCGGTGGTTAAGGCCTCTTCACCAGGCACCTGCTTGGCGCGCTGCATCACCTGTGCGGCCGTTGCCTGCAACTGGTCGAATGGCACGGGCTTGGTGACGTAATCCAGAGCGCCATCGCGCATTGCAGTCACCGCATCCGGCACTGAGCCGTACGCAGTGAGAAGAATCACTGCAGTCGACGGCGATGAGTTGCGCGCAGCGCGCATTACTTCCATGCCGTTTCCGTCCGGCATCCGCATATCGGTCACGACCAGATCGAACTCACGAAGTTGCAGAGCGCGGATCGCCTCGCGCACACCCGAAGCCGTCTCCACGTGCCATCCGTGGCGGAGAAAGTTGGCGCGAAGAGCGGTCCGAATTCCAGGCTCGTCGTCGACAACCATGACCGAAGATTCTGCGTTCATCGTCATATCGCTGGAAACTCCAATTGAAAATTGCTCCCTTGAGACAGCTGGCTCGTCACGCCAATCGTTCCACCGTGCTGTGTCATCAGGCGCTTGCAGACGGCCAAGCCAAGACCTGGCGTTTCGCCCGTGCCGCTGTAACCGGCCTCAAAGAGGCGTGCAATCTGTTCCTCGCGGATTCCGCAACCTGTGTCGCGCACTTCGACGATTGCGAGCGCTCCCGCTTGGCCGGCTTTTTTGCGAAGAACAACATCCACTCTGCCGCCCGCTGCGGTATGCCGGATCGCATTGCACACCAGGTTCAGAATGATCTGGCGGATGCCATCCTCATTGCCCCGAATTGCCAATGCGCTCTCGGCGGGCTGAAGGGATACGGCAACATTTGCCTGGTCGGCGATGGGCTGCACAAATTCCACGCTGCCGCGCACGCAAGTCACAAGATCGAGCCTCGCCATGCGCGGCATCCCGGCGCCGTTCATGCTCAGAACATTGTTCACTGTACCCGAAAGCGTACGGATTCCCGCGCGCAGATG
This sequence comes from Acidobacteriaceae bacterium, assembly GCA_030039675.1. Taxonomy (GTDB): domain Bacteria; phylum Acidobacteriota; class Terriglobia; order Terriglobales; family Acidobacteriaceae; genus Telmatobacter. Next base: position 16,203 of record JASHVE010000344.1, read on the forward strand.
GGCAATCCATTGCGGGTTCCCGCTACGCTCTTCGGCGATCAGCCCTGCAAAGAGTTCGAGACTGGCTAATGGATTTCTAATTTCGTGCGCAAGGATCGATGAGATCTCCGCCAGAGCCATGGCCCGCCGCGCCGTTTCGCGCTCCAGCTCAGCTTGCTTGCCGGCCGTCATGTCCCGCAAAATCCAGATGCTGCGCAGCGGAGCGGCCGCCGGTTCCTGTTTTGTCGGCGGGCAGTCGAGTTGCCGTCTGCCGATGGCCAGCCAGCGCTTGCCGCTTGCGGACTGTACGCACACTTCCGTGTCGTGCTCGTCGTCGGTTGCTGCGGTCAGCCCTTCAAAGTTAATGCGGCTGGCCTTCGAGAGATCGCGAAGAGTAGCTACGCGCGCCGATTTGAGTCCGAGTAGCTGCCGGCCTTCCGGATTAATCATCACGATGGTCTCCGCCGTATCCAGCACCAGCACGCCGCAGGGCATCGAATCGATCATCTGCTGCAGTGCGGCGCGCATCCGGTCGTTCTCGGCCAGGCTTCGAGTCAGCGCTGCATTGCGGTCCGCCAACTCCACGCTCAGGTGCGCAACCTTCTGCTGCAGATCGCGATACGAGGCCTCGAGCAGCGCGGACGCGGAGATGAACTCAGAGAACGCATCCGCGAGCATCCGCGGGTCGTTGAGCCCCATCGGGAGCGGCTGATTCATTGGAACAGCATGAGAACTCGGCAGCATTTGCCTATCTACTTGCACGATATGTGCCAAATTGACACGAGCATTCCAATTTGGGAGATTGAGCTACAAAATAATGTGTTCGGGCTTGATTTCCGGCTCGGAGCCAACCAGGATCGTGGCGCGCTCGATCGCGTTCCGCAGCTCCCGGATATTTCCCGGCCAACTATGCTGTGCGAGAATCTGCAGCGCTTCGCGGCTGATGGAGACGCCGGGCAGGAATTTGGCGGCAAAGGAAACCGCAAGCTCTTCCAGGTCGTCCATCCGTTCGCGCAGCGGCGGCAGATGGATAGGAAACACCGCGAGACGGTAATAGAGGTCCTCGCGAAATTTCTGTTCCGCCACCATCTTTTTCAAGTCCGCGTTCGTGGCCGCCACTACTCTCACATCGACCTTCAAGTTATCGTTGCCGCCCAGCCGCTGCACTTCGCCCTGTTCCAGGAAGCGGAGAATCTTGCTTTGCAGAGAGAGCGGCATGTCGCCGATTTCATCGAGGAACAGCGTGCCGCCGTGCGCCGCGTGAATGCGGCCAATCCGTGATTGCATTGCGCCGGTGAACGAGCCCTTCGTGTAGCCAAACAATTCGGCTTCGAGCAGCGTCTCGGGAATCGCGGAACAGTTCACCACGACGAACGGTTGGTTTCTGCGCGAGCTGATTAGATGTAGCTCCTGTGCGAGGAGATCCTTGCCCGTACCGCTTTCGCCTGTGATCAGAACCGTGGTATTTCGCGCCGCAACCATGCGGGTTACCGCGCATGTGCGCTGCATGGACTCCGAATTCCCAATCATGCCGCGCAGCTTGATTTTGTTCGTCTCGGGCACAACACGCGAAATCTCCGGGATGGCTGGGGCAAAGCTGACCGTGCGAACGGCCCCGCCGCCATTGATCACGTCCACGAGCTTTGCAGAAACCGGAGTGGGCGAAGTGCTGCCCACGAGGAGCTGGCCTGTCTGCGAATTGAGTATGAGGACCTGAGTATTCGGGAAGCGATTTCTGACGATCGCGCGAAAACCGTCCGGCTCAAGATCTGGCAACATGGGGTCTAGCAGGAGCACGCCATCGGAGGTATCGTGTTTCCGCAGAAGTTCCAGCGCGCCCGCGCCGCTGCCTGTCTGCAGAACGTTCCAACGTTCCGGCACCAGCTTTCCCTTCAGCTCCTGCCGCAACTGGGCATTGGGGCTCACGACAATCACATTGCAGGGAAGTCGATCTTCAAGACGCTCGGGTTGAATAACGGGCATGCCCATGCTGCTCCTCAAAAAAACAAGAAAGAAATTGGTTAAAAATCCAGTCTCAAAAAGTTGAACCTCGGGTGTCGATCAGTTGGCGTATGCTGCCGGCGGCGTTTTTTCGCTTTGCGAGACAAACTCCCAGACCGGCAGCGCCAGCGTGACGCAAAACGGCTCTGCCGACAATCGATATTGGCCTCGTTGGCTCAAGATATTTGCCTTTACCACAGAGAGGTTGACAAGCTCACCGGAGTTCAAGCTCCGGCATTGTTCACCGGCAACAATCACCTCGATAAATCTGCCCACGCGGTTCGCGCGGATCTCGATCCTGTCGCCCTGCGAAGAGGCGGAAAGCGCAACCTCCAGCGCCGCCGAGATAGCCTGCTCTGTTCTTTGCACATCGCCAAGAGCCGGCGGCAACGGATCCATCTGTGCGGTTGCGAGATCGACACCGCGTTCGCGGAATGCAGGAGTCTGATCTTCGACGGTTTGGCTTAACAGCGCCTTCAAGTCTGTCGGAGCAGAGCACGCCGACTCCAGCCGCGATGCGACGAGGGTCTGAAGAGACGCGAAAAGGTTGCAGACTCGGTCGACCTGCCGCGACGAGATGTCCAGGCAACGGTGACGGGGAGCCTCCGACTCATTGGCAAGCGAAAGCATCGCGATGGCCGAACGTAGGATGGTCAGCGGTTGCGCCATCGCATGCAGGCAATCGGCAAGGTCGGCGTAAAATCCGTCTTGCTCTACTTCGAATTCGCCAGTCACAGTCGGAAGATCGGATGCGGTCGCCACGTCACTATGCCTCGCGGAGCGCATATCCGAATCCGCGAATGGTGTGGGTCAGGCGCGGTTCACCGGGCATGTCGATCTTGTCCCGCACGTATTTCATATAAACATCGACGATATTCGTGGACGGCTCGCCGGGCATGTTCCACACTTCATCGAGCAGGGTTGCGCGGGAGACAGGCTTGCCGGCATTACGCATCATCACCTCGAGGATGGCGAATTCCCTGGGCGTCAGATCGATCCGGCGGCCATTTCGTTCCACACGCCGTTCTTCACGGAACAACGTCAGGTCGCCCACCTTGGAGCAATTTGGCACAGTGCCGGAGTTGCGGCGCAGGAGTGCATGTACCCGGGCCACGAGTTCCAGAAGAGAAAACGGCTTGGTCAGGCAGTCATCCGCGCCGGTCTGAATGGCCATCACCTTGTCTTCCACACGGCTCCGCGCTGTGAGGACAAGGACTGGCAGTCGAGGCTGCAATGGCCGCAGACGGTCGATCAGAGCAATTCCATCAAGTTTTGGCAGATTCAGGTCGAGAATCAGCAGATTATAGCGGCCCTGCTCCTGTATGGCCGCGAACGCCTCTTCGCCGTCGTGGATCACGTCGACGATGAAGCGCTGCTCCCGAAGTTCCGCTGAGAGAAATTCCGCCAGGTCGACGTCATCCTCTGCGATCAGGATGCGCCGTCCGGCTGGGCTGCTCAACTCCCGCGGTAGCCGGTTCTTTTCCGATTCGTTCTCTGCAGTCGAGGCAACCGAAGTCGCTGGCTGAGTCGAAGCATTGTCCAGCGATAAAGTATCTAGCTGCATGGGGTCCCTTTCGCTCTATGCAAATCGTTCTGTAGAGGTACCCTGGGGGATGGGCCTCATAACTTTGGTAATTGAGTGACTTGAATCGATACTCTCTCATTAGATTTCAATCATCAATACACCGTAAGTGTCATCGAACTGCAGAGATGGGTTAGAAAAATTGGATTTTCTAAGATTTTCGAATGCGGGGCCAGGCAGGATATACTCTTGGCTCAAAGCGGCAATTATGCAGAAATTCGAATATCGAACTCCGCGCTACCAGGTCGACCTTCCGGTCGTCCTGACCCTTGGGAGCACCAGCGTATCGGGGCGCTGCAGCGAGATCAGCAAAGAGGGGATGAGGGTGGAGTTACACGAGCCGGTCGCGCTCGACACCTGCGGCTCAGTCTCTATCAGCTATAAGGATCTCTCACTGGAACTGCCCGTGTGCGTCATGCGGAGCGGAGCAGGGCACGACGGGCTGAAGTTCATCTTTGCATCGGAAAAAGACAGGAGTCTGGTCGACCGCCTGGTTGCCCTGCTTGCCGCGGCTACTGGCCAGCCCGGCCCGGTGCTGGTGCGCTAGGCGCGGTGCTGGGTTTCTGGCCTGCAGGAGGCGCCGCGTTTTGGCTTGTGACCGAAGCCGGAAGAGGCACTTCGGAAGCGTTGACTACCTGATATTGCACGATCAACGTCACGCGGCGGTTGGAAGGGTCCTCGGGATGGGCAGGAAGGCGAGGTTGCCGGTCGGCGAATCCTCTCACCTGCGCGATCTGGTCCATCCGGATTCCCTCCGCCTGCATCAGACGCCGCGCCTCGTTGGCGCGATCTGTGGAAAGATCCCAGTTATCGTAGCCCTTGGCTTGGGTGTACGCCATCGAGTCCGTGTGACCCTCAATCGAAATCTTGTTTGGCAGCTTGCCTAACTCAACGGAAAGCACGCTCAGCAGGTCGCGCAGGGCCGGCGTAGGCTTTGCGCTGCCCAGCTCGAAGAAGGTTCCTTTGGCCGACTCCATCAGTTCGATGCGCAACCCCTCGGCGGTAACCGTGATCTCGATCTGGTTTTTCAGTTTGTCCAGCGGATCGAGATGATGGATCGATTGGAGAAGCTGCTCTTTAAGCTTCTCCATGTCTTGCTTCTTCAGAGCAACATAGGCGTCGCTTCCGTTCTGGTTGCTTCCCACCCGCTTGGCGGTGCCGCGCGGATCCTTAAAGTAGCCACCGACGGCTTCCTGTACCTGCTTGCTGGCGTTCATTAGCCAAAGAACAATGAAGAGAGCCATCATGGCGGTGACGAAATCCGCGTACGCTACCTTCCACGCACCACCATGATGCCCACCATGCCCCTTCTTTTTCTTGACGATAATAATTGGTGGTGAAGCTTCCATGATCGCACCCCTCTCCGTGTCCGCTACGCTGCTGCGGGCGCCGCTGCGCCGTCTTTCTGACGGCAGGCCTGCTCAACTTCCTTGAAGGAGGGGCGAACATGTTCCGGTACTGCGCGCCGCGCTACTTCGACCGCCACGGCAGGAGACATGCCCTTCAAAAATGAGAGCATGACCACGCGCAGGACGTGATAGTACGCATGCTCGTCGTCGATCAGCTTTGTAAGGTTTGCCGCCAGAGGACCGACAACTCCATAGCAAAGCAGAATTCCGAGAAACGTGCCGACCAGGGCCGCGGCCACCTTATGGCCGATCTCCTCCGGAGGCCCTCCGAGCGCACTCATGGTCACCACAACCCCCAAAACCGCGGCCACAATGCCCATGCCCGGCAGAGCGTCGGCAACCGTCGAAAGAGCCGATGCGGGTTGAGTCGCCGACATGTGGTGAACATCCATGTCCAGCTCCATCATCTGATCGACGTCGAGCGGGGTCGCGCCGCCGGTAATGGCCATACGCATCGTGTCGCAAACAAAATCGCGAACGTGATGATTGCCCAGAAAGTCGGGATACTTCGAGAAGATGGGGCTCTTTTCCGGCTCTTCCACGTCCGGTTCAATTGCTACGAGGCCACCCTTACGCGCTTTATTAAAGACGGCGAACATCATCCTGAGCGAGTCGAGATAGCGCGCCTTCGAATATTTCGAGCCTTTGATCACGAGCAGGAGACTGCCGATGATTTTCTTCAATATGTAAAAGGGGTTGCCAACGAGCATTGTCCCGATCGCTGCGCCGGCGATGATGATGAACTCAGAGGGCTGAACGAGAACCAGCAACGGTCCCTTTTCCATCAGGAAGCCGCCCAGCACCGCGCCGAAAACTATAAGGATACCTATGATTGAAAACATCGAAAGAGTTTCCTCCGCGGGGGCCCGCTTGATCCTTTTACCGCAGACCCTGGACGGCCGTTGGCCACTTCTGTGGTGAGTTTGTCCCCTTCACTATCGGCATTCCGCCCCCGCGTTTTCAGCCAGGAAAGACGGGAGGTGTGGAATCAAATTGGTGGGGAAAACTCAGGCCCTGACCTTCGATCAGCAATCCGCTCCCGCAGGTTCTGGCTTAGGAGGCAAAGCTGCCCCGGAGCTTCTTGGCGATCTGGTCCACGGCCATCGGTTTGCTGAAGTAATAGCCTTGAATCTCAAAGCAATTCTGCGCGCGCAGAAAGTCGAGTTGCTCGACGTTTTCAACGCCTTCAGCAAGCACATCAAGATTGAGCGCCTTGGCCATATTGATGATGGCTGTGGTGATGGCCGCATCGTCCGCGTTCTTCGGGACCTCGCGCACGAAAGACCGATCGATCTTGAGTCGGTTGACTTTGAATTGCCTGAGATAGTTCAGGCTGGAGTAGCCCGTACCGAAATCGTCGATGGTCAGCTTTACGCCAAGCTCTCGCAGCTCCTGGATCACCGTAAAGACCACGTCTACATTCGTCATCAGCAGCCCTTCGGTCAGCTCCAGCTCCAGATATTTCGGATCCAGACCTGTCTCCCGCAGTACGCTGCGGATCAGTTCGCAGAAGCCCTGCTGCCGCAACTGAATTGCAGACACGTTGACGGCGATCGGAATAGCCGGGAGGCCTGCATCCTGCCATGCGCGACCCTGCATGCAGGCCGTGCGCAGCACCCACTCGCCGATAGGTACAATCAGGCCGCTGCTCTCAGCCACTGCAATAAAATCATTGGGCGGGATCAGCCCCATCTCAGGATGTTGCCAGCGCAGCAGCGCCTCTAACCCGGAGATCCCGCCGGTACGCGTATCCACCTGCGGCTGGTACACGAGAAAGAGCTCATTGCGTTCCAGCGCCAGGCGCAAACCGTTCTCCAGCCTGAGCCGCACGCGGATCTGCGTGTCGATGCCTTCCGAATAGAACTGCACATCGTTGGCAGTCTGGTCCTTCGCCGAGCACATGGCCGCGTCGGCACGCTCCAGCAGAATGTGGCTGTCACGCCCATGCTCAGGGAACATGCTGATGCCCATGGTGCAGGACACATTGAACGAGTGGCCCAGAAAGGAGAACTCCGCACCGATCACCGCGAGCATTTGCTGTGCAAGCAGTTGCACCTCTCGGAGTGCCTTCACGTCCTCCAGAATGATGGCAAATTCAGCGCCGCCCAGCCGTGCGATCGTGATTCCTTCGCCCAAAGCAGTCCGGATGCGCTGCGCGATCTCCTGCAGAAGACGGTCGCCAAACACCTTCCCGAAGGTGTCGTTGATCATCTTGAATCGGCCCAGTTCGAGCACGAGCAGAGCAACACGCTGGTTCTTCGATTGTGCAAACGTGATCGATTCCGCGAGCCGCTCTTCAAAAAGACGCCGGTTGGGCAGGCCGGTCACCGAGTCGTAGTAGGCAATCAGCCTGATCCGGTCCTCGGCGAGTTTCCGGTCTGTGATATCTTCTGCCGTGCCCTCGTAGTAGACGATTCGGCTGCCGTCCTGAATCGACCGGATATTGAGCAACACCCACTTCGTTGCTCCATCAGCGGCTTTCATCTCAGCTTCGAAGCCGTATTGGACTCCGTTCTTCTGGAGCCGCAACATGAGATCGCGCCACTCACTATGGTCTGTGAATACGTGTTCACCGAAGTGGCGAACTCCTGCCAGCATCTGCTCGGGGTCATCGTACCCGACGAGCTTTGCCATGAACTCATTCACCATCAGAGGGCGGCCATCCGCGCTTACCCGGAAGATCCCTACGAGAGCGCCTTCAAAGAGACTCCGGTAAATCTCCTCGGCCTCGGCAAGCCTGTGGTTTGTCTCTTCGTAGCGCGTGAGCAGCTGGTGTACGGAATCGAGAGCTTCGTGCCACGCGTGCTCGAGGGGACGGCGCCGTCTGCGCTCAACGAACATCCGCGCAAGAGTGGCATTGGCCGGCTCATGGTCATGCTTGTGGATGGCCCCGGCGGTGCCGGAATCCAATTCTGCTTCTGCTTTCCGAGGCACAGAACTGCCGGTACCCATCGCGCGCATGCCGTTTCATCGGCAGGTTCGGGAAAGAGTTCCAGTCCCGGAACAAAAAAAGTTCTCTCGTCGGGCAAATCCTGCAGGGTTGAGGGGCTGAGTTTGGGCAAATCTTGCCCATTGGTGTCTTCGAAGTAAGTGTGAAGTTTCCTCTAACAGCCATGTTTTGAAACACATACACGCCGCATTCGGTTCCCCGGCTCGCGGCCCTTCGCTTGCAACGTGTTGGGCAAACCTCTTAAGGAGATCCTCCCAGATGCACATGCCCAGCCTTCCGGCGAACATATTTACATCCGCCGCCTCCCAGGCGCTGTCGGGCTTGGCCAGCCGCGCTCCGTCTGGCGCCAAGAGCTTTGAGGCCGATCTTGATTCCGGAAACATCGCAGGCGCGCAGTCATTTCTCTCCGCACTGCAGCAGAAGCTGTCTCTCGGTGCTTCGGGAGGGACAGGCACCGGAACTTCTGCGCAAATTGCGCAGGTGAGTAACGACCTTACTTCCGGAAATCTCACCGCGGCCCGCGCGGATTTTTCTCATTTGCAGTCGACACTTGCCCAGCAGCATCATGCGCCGGGTGCGTCCGGCGCGAACAACGGCAGTTCCGCGAGTTCAGAGGGTTCCTTGGCGGCTCTCGCCTCCTACAACGCCCTGCAACAGGGTGCATTTAACAGTGCCGTCAATCTCTCGATGCCAGGCAATAGTCCGTCGTTTTCCATCAACATGTAGCCGGGTGTGACCGCCAGGCGAGACTGCATGGGGAAGGAGGACGAATGCTTTATCACCTGAAAATCTTCTATGTAGATGCCGATGAAGATCAGGCCCCTGGTGTGCGCGAAGTTGCGCCTGCCAAAGGAAGAGATTGCAACTGGATGAGCAGCTTGGCCATAAACCGCGCCTTTGCTGATTCTGTTGTGATTGTTCGCATCAGGGCGTCGTGGAGTTCCCGTGGATAAAAGCACCATTACCGGCATTGTGGTCGCTCTAGCCGGAATTGGAATTGGGCTTGTGTTGGAGGGCGGCAAGATCGCCCAGGTGCTCCAACCTACGGCGGCAATGATCGTTTTCGGCGGCACTTTGGGAGCCGTTCTGATACAGTTTCCGCTTTCTGTCGTGATTCAGGCTGTTGTACATCTCAAAGATGTGTTCTGGGACTCGGAGCCCGAACCCGATGCGCTGATCCAGAATCTTTTGCGCTACGCCTACAAGGCTCGCAAAGATGGACTCCTGTCACTGGATGCAGAGCTGAGTAAGATTCAGGATCCTTTTTTGCGGGAAAGCCTCATGCTTGCTATTGATGGCGCCTCTGCCGAAGATCTGCGGAAGATGATGGAACTGCAGCTGGATTATCGCGGTGAGAAGGCCGAACGCATTCCCAAGGTTTTTGAAGCAGCCGCCGGCTATTCACCTACCCTCGGCATCATCGGTGCAGTGCTGGGCCTCATCCAGGTCATGCAGCACCTGCAGGATATCAATGAGGTAGGACGAGGCATCGCTGTTGCGTTCGTCGCCACCATCTACGGAGTCGGCGCCGCAAATCTTCTTTTTCTACCCTGGGCAGGGAAGATCAAAATCCGGATGCGCGAGCGGCAGGTAATCCGCGAGATGACGCTGGAGGCAGTCCTCTCCATTCTGGAAGGCGTGAATCCTCGCGCCCTTGAAATGCAGCTTGGCAGTTACCTTCCTGCGCCTATCCGGCACAGCGGCGAAAAAGCACCCGTGCCCACCGTGGTGAACAAACGATGAGAAGGAAGAGATATGTCGAGGAGTCGGCCAGCCATGATCGTTGGCTGATCTCCTATTCCGATTTCATCACCCTACTCTTCGCTTTTTTTGTCGTCTTGTTCGCTTCCGCGTACCGCGACAAACAAGCCATCATTCGGGTCTCTAACGCAATTCACAACGGGTTTCAAACGCTGGGCGTATTTGCAGGCGGCAACGATAAGCTTGGGGTCGCGTACGCGGGCCTGCCCGTGCCAGCGCCCGAAGCGCCGCCGCCAGGACTGAATTCGCAGGCAGGGAACAGCACGATCTCGCCGGCTGACCTCATCGATCTGCAGCGTCAGCTGCGAGCAGCGATGGGCGCGGAACTGAAGAATCACGAGATCGAAATCCGCATTACTCCCGAGGGATTCGTCATCAGTCTTAAAGAGCTTGGCTTCTTCGACAGCGGCCAGGCGCAACTACTTCCTGGCGCCGCGGAGAAGATCAAGCGGATTGCGAAGATTCTTGTGCAGCGTAATCTGGAGTTGCGCGTCGAAGGGCACTCTGACAATCAGCCCATCCACAACGCGGAGTTCCGCTCCAATTGGGAGCTGTCGACGGCGCGTGCCATGACCGTTCTTCTCCTGCTTGTTGATGATTCCGGATATGATCCACGGAAGATCTCGGTAGCGGGCTACGGCCAATACCGCCCTGTCGCAGATGACGCCACGCCGGACGGTCGAAGAATGAACCGTCGCGTCGATCTCGTTGTGCTGGGGACTGCGCCACGAATGCCGGCCGCCTCGCGCTAAGAGCGAATCGCCTGACGGGGTAGGCTGTCCACATCGCCGCAACCGGGCAAGTGCAAAGGTCATCCCATTTCAAGATGGCGCGGACTCGGATGATGCGCGCTCCGTCGTGTCGGAGTTGTTCACAGCCGCCAATTTCCAATTTTGGCTATTCTGTCTTATATGCCGACGACCAGCTCTCCCTTGCTTCGCACCCTTGGCAACTCGGATCTGCAGCTCACTTCCATTGGTTTTGGTGCCTGGGCCATCGGCGGCGGTGACTGGCGGTACGCCTGGGGTCCCCAGGACGACAGCGAGTCCATCGCCGCCATTCATCGCGCGCTCGATCTCGGTATCAACTGGATCGACACGGCTGCTGTCTACGGGCTGGGCCACTCAGAGGAAGTGGTTGCGCGCGCAGTCAAGACCTCCAGCCGCAAGCCCTACATCTTCACTAAATGCTCGCTGCGCTGGCATGAGGACAGATCCATCTACAACTCGCTCAAAGCAGCATCGGTAGCGGAAGAGCTGGAAGGCTCGTTGCGCCGCCTCGGTGTAGATACGATCGATCTCTATCAGGTGCACTGGCCCAATCCCGATGGTGAAATCGAAGAGGGTTGGGAGGCCCTGGTGCGGTTGCGCGAGCAGGGCAAGATCCGGTGGATCGGAGTCTCGAATTTTTCAGTCGAGCAGATGAAGCGTGCCCAGAAGATTACGCCTGTTACCAGCCTCCAGCCGCCCTACTCAATGCTGCGCCGGGCCATCGAAAAGGAGATCCTGCCCTATACGCTGGCGAACGGCATCGGCGTTATCAACTATTCACCCATGCTCTCCGGCATGCTCACCGGCAAGATGAGCGCCCAGCGCGTAGCTGCGATGCCGTCCGACGACTGGCGTAAAAAAGCGCCCGAGTTCAACGAGCCGCGGCTCAGCGCCAACCTTCGCCTGGTGGAAATGCTTCGCGAGATCGGTAACGCCCATGGGATCACTCCAGGCGTTGTCGCAGTCGCTTGGTCTCTGCATCATCCCGCGATCACCGCAGCCATCGTGGGCGGCCGCAGCGCGAAGCAGGTGGAAGAGCTTTCTCCAGCGCTTGCATTCCGGTTGAGCGAAGAGGAGTTTGCAAAGATCAATGGATTTCTGGCAGTCAACGCCGCATAGACGATCGCTCTGCTACGGACCCGAAGAAGCTCAACAAAAAACCCTGGCTTCACGCCAGGGTTTTTTGTTGGAGAGGAACGGAGTTCCTACATCGCGGCTACGAAATTCGGAACCATCATCGCCGCGTGATCCTGCAGTAGTTGCGTCATCCGAGCTGCCATCCCTGTGTAGATGGACGCAGCGCGGAACGCGTTGATGCGAACGCCTTCGCTTGCCTGCGTGAAGGCATACTGTGCAAGGGCCATCAGCACGCACACGCGAATTTGAATCGCGTCGCTGTGCAGCGTCTCGATCAGTAAGCGGTCGACGCCTTCGCAATGCATCGCCGCGTAATTCGCCATCTCCATAAGCACCTGAGCATTTTGGTACATCACCCAGAGACCCTTTGGACCTTCCATCCGCTTCCAGGCGTCGTCCGGGGTTGCACTGAGACCTTCTTTCCAGAGGAAATGATCGCTCAACTCACGAGCACTCCAGTCTGGACGAAGACGCGCCAGCAACGTTTCCCAGGTTTGTGCATTCCGGCGGCGTACATTCATCCGCCAACGACCAAGGAAAAGCGCAGTGGCAACGACTGCCGCGATTTGAAGCAAAGGTAGAATCATTTAACGATCCTTTTTACTCGCGTGCTGGTAATCATGCAAACAGTCACCGAGCCCGACTCTGCTTTTGGTTACTGATTATTATTACCAAACTATCGGTCGATTTGCCACAAAAAACGTTCTGAAAATCCGCATCTTTTGTGTTAGATGGGAGCTATCGACAGGACACTGCACAAAGGTAACCTTGGCTCCAAGAGCCTCTGTAATGAACGACATTTGCTCCCCGTTTTTCATCACCGTCCTTCCTCTCGGAAGGAACTTTGCCTGGAATCCGCCAGGGCGATCCGTGTTGAGCGAGCAGCTCCCGCCACTGCCAGTAGTACGCTCTGCATCTGCGGGCTGAACTGGCGCCGCTCGGCCTCCTTATGGGCAAAGCTGAAGACCCAGTAGAGCAGAACGCAGACATAGGGTATTATGAGCGCTCGCTCAAGAGCGGCATACTGATGCGATGTTGTCTGGTGTGAATGCCACAAGGTAACGGAAAGGGAGATAAAAGAATAAAACCCAAGACCGGTGGCCACCTGAAGCTCGCGATCCCTCCAGCCGATCGAAAGCAGCTGGCTGCACGCGGCGAGAACCAGGAAAAAGAAAACACGTAAGACCGACACTGTCTCTTGCAGATGTACTATCAGGCGCCACTGCGTCATCACGTGAATATGGGTAGGGGTTACGGGCTTGACGAACGGCCATATCGCCAAACCCGCCCCCGCGATCACGGCTCCCAGCACTAACACGGTGTAGCGCGGAAGAGACTTTTGAAATGGTCGCAAGATCGACCAGGCTACTTCCACGAGCACACAAAACTGAAGGGCAAAATCCAGAATGCTCTCGTAAAAATAGGTATTGAAGGTAGTTATGGCCGAATAGTGGCGTTGGATTACATAAAAGAGAATGCTTCCTGCCAGGCATTCGAACGTGTAAATACAAAAGAACGGAAGAGTCCTCCAGGCACGCCTATAGAGGAGCAGTCCGACCACGGCCGCTTCAGCCACATTTCCGGCTAAGAACGCAGCGGATTCCAGGTTCACATCAGCCCCTCACCTGAGTCAATGGACTCAATCATACAGTGATTCATCGGTGAATCGGCTGAAACTGCTCTACAACGATCAGGGAATACTTCTCAACACCAGCAGCACAATGCGTTAACCAACCGCGGGCGGATCGGGCATCGGGTTGATGGGCGAAGCTGCCAGGGCTGCGGGCGGATCCGGCATCGGGTTGATGGGCGAAGCTGCCAGGGCTGCAGGCGGATCCGGCATCGGGTTGATGGGCGAAGCTGCCAGGGCTGCAGGCGGATCGGGCATCGGGTTGATGGGCGAAGCTGCCAGGGCTGCAGGCGGATCGGGCATCGGGTTGATGGGTGAAGCTGCCAGGGTCGCAGGCGGATCGGGCATCGGGTTAATGGGCGAGGCCACCGCCGTCTGTGAAACGAACATAGCCAAAGCTGCACTAATAGACAGAGTGCTGAATTTGATCGCGTTGCGCATTGCGTTACGCTCCTTGTATTTGTGTGCAAAAGAAGACTAACCCAAATTATGTAGATCATCTAGCACAAAAGTAATAATTTGCACAATTTTGCATGTCAATAGCACTTTTCCGGCTTTTGTTAACCTTTAGCGTGATCTAATTCGCTCGATCTTCGTATTTATTTCGCCAATTGTGCGAGCTTGCCAATGGAAATACAGTTTGGAAAGGAGTCGACGGGCTATCATGGAGCCGTTGTCCGGTGCTCATTCAATGCGCCGGCTTGTGGTCGCAGATAGGGTGCTGCCCCAAAAGTGTTAGA
>JASHVE010000345.1 GCA_030039675.1 Acidobacteriaceae bacterium
TCCAGGCCGGCAGAGCTAACGTGAGTTGAATCGGGAAACAGATCGGCCAAGTCGCCGACTAGCCGAAGGGGAAGATTCTCGTCAACGAGAAGCTTCAAGAACAGCAATCCTCTCTGGAATATTGGCAAAAAACTCGTACATCGCCTGGAAGTCTTCTTTCTCCAGATACGGAAACTCTTTCAAAATCTCGTCCTCGGTCATCCCCGAGGCCAGGTAAGAGGCGAGGTCGTAGACCGTAAAGCGCAAGCCGCGAATGCACGGCCTTCCCCCCATCTTGCCGGCTTCAACCGTGATGCGCGGATTCAGATCGGCCATGGTTAATTCACCTCTACGTTCAACCTCTCAATTCTATGACGAGATCTGCCGGAGAAGGAGCAAAATCGGTGTTCTAGCCGAAATGCCCATGCGTTGGCGCCGTCATGCAGGTGGCAGCGCATCCAGCGCGGCGCGAGCTTTTTCCAGCAACAGGCGTGTCTCCGCCTCCTGCTTTTTAAGGCCTTCGACCACATGTGCTGGCGCCTTGGCCAGAAAACCATCATTGCCCAACTGACGCTCCGCCGCGGCCACGCCTTTTTCATATTTGGCGATATCTTTGGTCAGGCGTTCGCGTTCGGCGGCAGCATCAACGGTGCGTTCGTAGACCACTGCTACGTCGAAATAAAACTTCGTGCGTAGCGGCAAGCCGGCAGCAATATGTTCTACGAAGCGTATCGTGTTTACCCTTGCCAACCGCTCGATCATCTCACGATTTTCATCTACGACAGGGCGCACTTCGGGATCAATGCGTAGCTCGATAGGGGTCGCGATCTTCTCCTCGACACCTAACTCCTTGCGAAGAGCACGGGTCTCCACAGTAAGACTCTGAATGGTGTTCATATTAAGCTGTGCCACCGTGTCGACCGAAATATCGCCTGCGGGATACCGTGTCAGCGCAATCGACTTCGCCGGCGGCTTGCCGTCATAAACCGCGTGCCAGAGTTCTTCAGTCAGGAACGGCATAAACGGCGAAAGCAGACGCAATGCCGCTTCAAACACGCTTACCAAAGTGGCGAGCGCAGCCTTGGTCTTCACCTTATCTGCCGACTCCGAAAAATCCAGCCGCAGTTTCACAATTTCGAGATACCAATCGCAGAAGCTGCCCCAGAAAAACTGGTAGATCGTATTCGCCGCATCGTCGAAGCGATAGCTTTCCAGAGCCTGATCTACCTTCGCAGCAGTCGCGTGCAACTCCGCCACAATCCAGCGCGCTTCGAGCGGTGCATCCGCAGACACCTCGGGCATGGAGCCGAGCGCCCCCGGATCAACGGTGATCCCGATCTCCACGGCCCTGTCCACATTCATGAAGATGAACCGCGCCGCGTTCCAGATCTTGTTGGCGAAGGCCCGGTAGCCCTCGGTCCGCGCGACATTGAATGCAATATCCGTGCCCGGCGAAGCCATCGAGGCCAGCGTGAAGCGCACCGCATCGGTCCCATACTGCTGCACGATCTCGATCGGGTCGATCACGTTGCCCTTGGTCTTCGACATCTTCTCGCGGTTGGCATCGCGCACCAGCGCGTGAATGTACACCTCCCGAAACGGAACAGAGTCCGCAAGAGAACGCGGGCTCCTGTCCGGCATGCGCACATCGGCCGCGAACCAGCAGCCGAGCATGATCATGCGCGCGACCCAGAAAAAGAGAATGTCGAAACCGGTCACGAGCAGGGAAGTCGGATAAAACGCGTCAAAATCCGCACGGCTCACGGCTGCATCGGCACGGTTCTCAGCTGCGATATTCGGCCAGCCGAAGACGGAGACGGGCAGCAGGCCCGAGGAGAACCACGTGTCGAGCACGTCGGTTTCCTGCGTGATCTGCTCCGAGTTGCAGTGCGCGCAGTGCGTTGGATCGACATGTGCCACCGTGATCTTGTGGCACACCGCGCAGTGCCATGCCGGAATCCGGTGCCCCCACCACAACTGGCGCGAGATGCACCAGTCGTAGATGTTCTCCATCCAGTTGAGGTAGGTCTTCTTGTACATCTCCGGCGTGAAGCGAATGTGGCCTTCCTTCACGGCGGCGATGGCCTTGTCCGCCAGCGGCTGAATCTTGACGAACCACTGCGTGGAAAGCCGCGGCTCAACCACCGTCTTGCAGCGGTCGCAGTGGCCCACGTTGTGCACGTGATCCTTGATGCCTGCGAGGAGCCCCTGCGCTTCAAGATCGTGGACAATTTTCTTGCGTGCAACGTAGCGGTCGAGCCCCGCGTAGGGCCCGCCGTTCTCGTTGATGTGCGCCGTCTCGTCCATCACGTTGATTGAGGGCAGATTGTGGCGCTGGCCAAGAGCGAAGTCGTTGGGATCGTGCGCAGGCGTTACCTTCACCGCGCCGGTGCCGAACTCACGGCTTACCCATTCATCCAAGATGATGGGAATTTCGCGATTCATCAATGGCAGGCGCAGCTTTTTGCCCTGCAGAGGCTTGTAGCGCTCGTCCTCCGGATGAATCGCAACGGCCACGTCGCCCAGCATCGTCTCGGGGCGCGTTGTTGCTACCGTGATGAACTCGTCCGAAGGGCTGCCGCCCGCAGGGCCGTGC
>JASHVE010000346.1 GCA_030039675.1 Acidobacteriaceae bacterium
GCGGCGGCAAATCCCTCGCGCCCGTGCGCGAAGACCTCTACACCCAGCTCCCACTGCTCGCTGAGCTCTCGTTTCACCAGCCATCCTGTGTACGGAAAGTTACGGTAGCCGGTCTGCGGAACCACCGTATAGCCGCCTCCGCCATCAAAGAGCCACTTCCCTTCGTTTTTCTGGAGCCAGATGGGCAGCTTATACCAGACCTTTCCTACGCCTAGTCCCTTGTCGTAGTTTCCGGTGGGCATCTCGAACATCGTAAAACTGCCGATCTGCGGCATGCGCTTTCCCTCTTTAATGAACGCAATCTTCGCGCCCAGTTCCATATCGGTGAGCCCGAAGTAGGTCGGACCCGCTCCGCCGGGAAGATATACGGGATTGTTCGACGGCGCCACAACGCCCCACGGCAAAATCGCGTGGATCTGCACGCGGGGAACAGCACCCCAGTTGAACTCGAAGGCCGGCCCTGTCGAATCGATCTCCGCCGTGGTCCCATCCACTCCGCCGAAAATATAAAACTCGTAGTGACGGTAATCCACCGGGACCGGATCATCGGTCTGGTACGGCGGTCCCTGCGCGCCCAGCTGCGAGGCCGTCAGCAGCGCGAACAGGATCAGCAGCCATTTCCGAGTGTTGCCGCGGGCCGCACGCATCCACCAATCCTTTCACCAAGTTCTTCCGCTCGCACTATATATCGAACTTCGATACTATTCAAGCCGGACCGCCAAAATCGCAGTATCATGAAGATCGAGTGAACAACCACGGGCGGGAGCTTTATTACGGCCTGATTCGCATGCACGTGTTGTTGCATGCAAGGCAGGAGCCTGTCTTTGGCCTGGCGATGATGGAAGAACTGGGCCGTCACGGTTATCGCATCGGCCCCGGCACCCTCTATCCGCTTCTCCACGGTCTGGAACGCACCGGCCTGCTCAGGTCTTTCTTCGATAGCGTGGGAGGCCGCCGCCGGAGGCTCTACAAAATTACCTCCGCCGGCAAAAAGGCCCTGGACAAAGCCAGGGTTAAAGTGGACGAGCTGCATCGCGAGCTGCACGAAGCGCACCCGCGAAGAATCTCAGGCCTGCGCAACGCGGGCGCATGAGACCGCGTACTCCGTGAATTAATCCGGAAGCGCGCATCACTTCCAATCTTCGCGATACAACTGCCGAACCAGCGCAAAAGTCTGCACCAGCCAGGCGACCCCGAAGATGGCGACGCAGATGTGAATGAAGATTGTCTGGGAGGGATCGGCAGGCCGCAGGAAATCCGAATTCAGTGACTCGGCCAGGAAAAAAACTGCAGCCGCTGTGGAAAAGGTCAACCGCAACTGAAGCAGCCAGCGGCCTTTCGTGCGGTGAGAGGGAACCCTCCCGGCAGATGTGGAGTTCGTCACCAGATCCTCCTTGCAAAATCGAACCAAGGAGATAGGGCAAAAACAGCAACGGCGCGTGCACGCGCTCATAGGATTCTAGTTTAACGCCAGTGCCCGTGTCCGCCGCCGCCGTGGCTTTCCTTCGGAGCTTTCTCGTGGCCAAAATTCTTCGGCGCGTGACCGCCGCCAAAGCTCTCGCTGCGGAAGCTCTTCGGGGCGTGGCCGCCGTCAAAGCTGCCGGATTGATGGCCATTCCCAAACATGTGGAACCCGCCGTTATGCTCGTTGCGCGCAAAGTCGCCGTACGTCTCGCGGCCGCTGTACGCGCGCTGCGTGTTCATCTCGGGAGCGCGATAGGACGGGCTCTGGAAAGATGGGCTGCGATAACCCTCGTAAGGAAGGGCCCGGCCCGGATGACTCTGCCCCGCGTAATTCTGTCCCCCGTAACTTTGTATCGACCGGTTCGGGTAGCTATACCGGTACGCCGGATGGCTATAGCCTTCGCCGCCTGCATAGGTCTGCGGACGATTCGCGTAGGCTTGCGTCTGCGGCATGCGGTTATATGCCGACTGCCCCGGAGTCTCGGGATGCGTGTAGCCGTAGCCGCGCCCGTATGTTTCGTTGCGCGCAGATTCCCCGTATCCGTAACTCGGCCGCTGGTACACTCCGCCGCGCGCAGACTCGTACCCGTTGCCGGATCGATTCATCGGTATCGGCCGGTGATCGCCGCCATAGATCGGCAGCCCGCGATTGCCAAACACCCGCTGCCCGCCATGCGCAAAGCCCCAATCCGCCACCGTGGTGCTGTGCGTGAAGTACGGCGAGTGATTGAAGAAGATCGCGTGCGCGAGCCAGCTCAGGCCCCAGCCCATCCATCCGAAGGGCATGCGCTCAAAGGCTGCCAGCCCAATCCCTGCGCCAAACTGAATCCCCGTACCGAAGAAGGAACCCAGCGCACCCGCAAACGAGAAGCCCGGATACGGCGCCAGCGGCGCACCATATGCGTACCACGGGTTGTACTGCGGTACATACACCACTTCCGGATTCACGGGCGCCACTTCCAGGTACCCCTGGTCGTTCGTTACATCTTCCTGCGGAGTGTTCTGCAGGTTGCCTGCCTGTTGTGCGCGCTCGCGCAGCACCTGCACGGTCTGCATCACGTCCTGCGGCTGGTTGTAATATGCGTTGCCCAGCGCCGTGGTCCACTGCAGGTTCTGGTTCAGCATGTCCAGCACTTGCGGAAACGCCGTGAGCGCCTTCACGCTCGGGTCCCAGTCTGCCTGCGCCTGCGCACCGGCTGCAATCTGGTCAGGCGACCCGTAGCCCTGCGACCGCATGTTGTTCACCCACTGGTCGGCCGCCGCCACCTGCGCAGGATACGTTGACGCCGCGAGGATCTGCGCCAGCAGATTGTCAGGATACAGCGCGATCGGTGCCAGAAGCTGCTCAAGATCGCCTGCGCTCAGCGGCTGCTGTGCGGGCCCCGCTTGCGGCTCTGCAAGATCAGGCACTCCCTGATCGCCGTATGCCTGCTGCGTTCCAGGATAGGGCTGTTGCGCGTACCCTGGCTGCTGCGAATATTGCGGCCCCTGATACTGCGGTTGTGCGTATTGGGGCTGCTGGTACTGTGGCTGGCCGTATTGGGGTTGCTGCGCGTACTGAGGGTACTGCTGATATTGCGGCTGCTCGTACTGCGGTTGCTGAGATTGCGGCTGTGCGTATTGTGGTTGCCCGTAATTCGACTGGGGCGCTGGCGCTGCATACTGGCCAGGGTAACCGCCGTATCCATAAGGTTGCTGCGCCCGCGCAATCACCGGCGCAAGAGCCAGCACGCAGATCGCAAAGCCAAACGCCGCCTTATCCTTAAGGGCAGCCTTAACGGTAAAACCAGTCGCCGGAGGAGCAAAGCGGGCGAAGCGCGTAACGGACTGATTCATCCAGGGTTTCATGTTGCCTCGCACTTCCGCTAGCCAGCGCGCTTGCCGCCCTCCGGCCTGCCGGGCGGCCGGTCATCTGGCCGTTCCGGGGGAGGGTTGATCAGTCTGACCCTGGTCCAGGGGAATAGTTTCGCCAAATCTCGAGAAAAGTCGCAATCCCTAAGCCGGGCTTTGCGTCGGCCTTCAACTGGCCCGGCCTCTGGAAATGGCTGAAGCGCTCAACTCGCCAGCGCCTTCTTCACCATCTCGCTCACCACGCGCCCTTCGGCGCGCACGCCGGCGGCCTGCAGTTTGGCCTGCACGGCCTTCATCGTCGCGCCCATCTCCTTGGGGCCTGGCTTCTGGCCCGTGGAGGCGGCAACCTCTGCAATCGCTGCATTTACCAGCGCGGCCAGCCCGGTCTCGTCG
The DNA here is from genome assembly GCA_030039675.1 of Acidobacteriaceae bacterium. Taxonomy (GTDB): domain Bacteria; phylum Acidobacteriota; class Terriglobia; order Terriglobales; family Acidobacteriaceae; genus Telmatobacter. Next base: position 3,709 of record JASHVE010000346.1, read on the forward strand.
AGCGCCTTGGGCAGAAACTCCTCGATAATCACGATCTCCGCGGCCTCTTTCGCCGCCAGCTCCGGCCGGTTGCCCTTCGTGAACTGCTCAATCGAGTCGCGCCGCTGCTTGATCATCGAGGCCAGCGTCTGCTCGCTTTCCGCCTGCGTCAGCACGGCCCGCTTCTCAATAGCCTTGTTCTTGAGCGCGGCCTTGATCAGGCGCAGCGTGCCCGTACGCTCGGCGTCGTGGGCCTTCATGGCGGTCACAATCTGTTGGCTGATAACGGCTTCGAGCTCGCCCGCATCCGGCATTCCATACACCTCAATACCTGCAATTTTAGCTGACGATTCCTTCCCTTCTTTTTTGTCAAGATTTGCACTCGATTCTGTTTTCACAGCCCGAAAACGATTTAGGACGAAGCAACAACTTTCTCCCCGCTTCAGCATTGAATAAGTGTGAGGTGAAAATGATGAGGGCGTGGGGAATAACGACAGCGGTTCTTGGATTGGGGCTCTTGAGCGCGCCGGTCTTCAGTGCCGAGCCCGGCCGCCCGGGAACGGTGAATTACACAGAAGGCGCGGCGTTTCTCGATGGCAGACCTCTGAATAACCAGAGCGTCGGAACCATCGCGATGGACGCCGGCGACGAGTTAACTACCGCGGCGGGCAAAGTAGAGATCCTGCTTACGCCGGGCATTTATCTGCGCGTAGACTCGAACAGCGCTGTCAAGATGGTGGCGCCCGATCTGACGCTGACTCAGGTCGAGGTCGACCGCGGACGCGCCGGAGTGGAAGTCGATCAGATCTTCCCGCAGAACGATGTCCGCATCATCGACGGCGGCGTGGAAACCCAGCTCGTCAAGCCCGGCTACTACGAGTTCGACGCCAACCGTCCTGAAGCGATGGTCTTCCATGGCCGCGCCGAAGTGGAGGTCGGCGACGGCAAGTACGAGTCGATCAAGAATCACCACGAACTGGCGCTCCAGCAGGGCGCGCACCTGAAGACCGTCGACTTCAACGCCGACGGCGCCGGCGACGACCTCTACAACTGGAGCAGCCTCCGCTCGCAGTATCTGGCTGAAGCCAATAACCAGATGGCCGGCTATTACGGCTACGGCCCGGGCTTCGCTCCCGGCTGGTACTGGGACCCCTACGCGTGGGACTACACCTTCATCGGCCTGAACCCGTTCTACAGCCCGTTCGGTTGGGGCTTCTATCCGTGGGGCGGCTATTGGGGCGGCTTTTACGGACGCGGCTACTACGGCCATGGCTACTACGGTGGCCACTACGGGCACCCGGTTCCCGGCGGCGTCCGCGGCGGCGTGGGTGAAGGGTTTCACGACGGCGGTGGATTTGGCGGTGGCGGCTTCCACGGTGGCGGCGGCATGCACGGCGGCCGGTAATCGCCTAACCCACGTACCTCGTTAACCGAAGTCCGCCGGAATTCGATTCCGCCGGACTTCGGTTGCGATGAGACGGGGAATCGCCGATCGCGAGACATCAGTCCGGAGATGGCCGAAGCCAACTCCCCAGCGCTAGCTCATATGGAAATCTTAGGCTATCGGATATCAAATAGATTTGCGAGACCAAGTTGAACGGCGATAACCGCAGTAGGTGTCAGTTTGCCGATTTTATCCTTGAGGCAGGACGGGTCGAGAATCCTAACTTGATGACAAAGAGCGATACTATCTACCAGCGTGGAAGTATTCGACACATCTCGAATCATTTCCGAAGCTGGAATGCGGATACAGAATGCTGGCCAAATCCTCGTACTGTCTTTGTCTGAGGTAAATGGAACCGCGACTACACTTCGCTGGTTGGCATTCTTGCGAGACATAACGATATAAGGTCTTCTGCCTCGTTGCTCGTGGCCGATAGTTTGGGACGGCTCAGCCCAATACATATCCCCGGGAAGATACATTTAGTATTCTTCCCGGAGCATTTCTTCCACCGACGATCGCAGGAGTTCCTCTTGCTCTTCATCCCACGGAATCTCTACGAATTCCTCTTCTGAGACAGGGTGACGCAGGTCGCGTCCCTGTCGCACCCACGCATAGGCATTCACGACCGCTCTCAGACCATCCGAGATTTCATCTAGCGGCTCCGGGAATAATGCGATCCCTGTCTCAAGAGACGCACGCAGGCAGCTAAGGCAAAAGCGGACATAAAGGACGTTCGAAAGATATTTGGTTGCGAACTCTTGGTCAGTTCTGGCCGCCTCACTTGAAATGCCCGCAACACTGCATTGCTGAACCAATTCATGGATCTTCCGCAACGTCCAAGCTGCGAAAATCGCTTGATCGCGTATTACCTCGCCAAAAATCTGCCCTTCATTGCGGAAGTCAGACTCTAATTCGGAGAGCGATTCATATGTGAGGCGTTCAACAACCCGTTGGTCTATTGACGCTGTAATCAGCTTCGATAGTGCAATCATAATTTTGGCAAAATGGGGAAAGGCGACGTCCACTTTTTCACAAAATTCCTCACGAGTTCGTGTACGAATCACATCCAAGATGAGGCTATCGATTAACTTTGTGATGCCGGTAAATATTTGCTCAACAGTGGTGGAAACCTGCTCCGATGACCGCTTAGCAGGAACCGCGAGAAAGGCCAGCTGTTCACCTAAACTGGTGTTCATGTCGAGGGCCAAAGTGCTATTCATGATGTGCTTTCCTTAGTTCGACAGTTCAGGTCAGTCGAGACGGTGACCGATAGGCCCATTTTCCATCAGGCAATACGACATCGCCCTTACAGCCTCTTTCGTTTATATCGGCACCACACACCGTTACGGATGAGCGTACTTTCAGCTCGATAGACGGGCCGTTACCTTGGACGCGCCCGCTGGGGAATGGATGCGACTTTCCAGGTCGGTGTTGTAGGCGTGAATCCGGTCACCACAATATATCGCGTTTTCTGCGATATGAGAATCGCACGGTCGTTACATCTCATCATTACCAGCTTATCAACATCTTGCTCTTGTTTCGCACTTGCCACTGTCCTGAAATAAGCGGTTCACAAAAATCACAAATTTGTGTATTCTGTGATCGTTCGGTTATCGCGAAAACCAGTCCAAAACGAGGGAAAAAATGATCCGCAAAACGCGCCTTTATACGCCCGGACCCACCCCGCTGCTGCCGGCAGCCCAGTTCGCCATGGCCGCCGCCGACATGCACCACCGCACCCCCGAGTTTCGCGCACTCTACCAGAAAGTATTGGCGCAATTGAAGATCTTCGTCGGCACGAAGAACGACGTGCTGCTCCTGTCGAGTTCTGGCACCGGCGCCATGGAGGCCGCGGTCACCAATCTCACCTCGCCCGGCGACAAGGTGCTGGTGCTCACGGCCGGCAAGTTCGGCGAGCGCTGGACGGGGCTGGTCAAGGCCTTTGGCTGCGAGCCCGACGTCGTCTCGGCCCCCTACGGCCAGACCTTCGACATCGCTCAGATCCGCGCCGCCCTCAAGCCGGAGCACAAGGCCGTCTTCGTCCAGGCCACCGAGACCTCGACCGCCGTGCGGCACGACATTGAAGCCATCGCCAGGCTGCTGAAAGACGCCTGCAGCCAGGCCCTCCTCGTCGTCGATGGCATTACCGGCCTCGGCACCACGCACTTCGACGTCGACGGCTGGGGTATCGACGTGCTGATCGGCGGCTCGCAGAAGGCGGTCATGATTCCTCCCGGCCTCGCGTATTTGAGTGTCAGTGACCGCGCCTGGGCCGCGATGGAGACCTCGAAGAATCCCCGCTACTACTTCGACCTCCGCAAGGAGCGCAAGAATGCTTCGAAGGGTGAGAGCGCCTACACGCCGGCGGTCGCACTTATCGCCGGCCTCGGCGCGGCACTCGACTACATCGCCGGGCAGGCGGGTGGCGATCTCGAAAAAGGCCGCATTGCGCTGGTCAACAATGCGCAGGTAAACGCCGCCGCCACGCGCGCCGGCCTCGTAGCTCTCGGTTTTAGGCTGTTTGCGCCTACCGCGCCCGCCGCCGCCGCCACAGCCGTCGCGGTGCCCGAAGGCATGGATTCGAGCGACATGGTCAAGGCGCTCAAGACGCGTTTCGCGCTGGTAGCCGCCAACGGCCAGGGCGAGATGAAAGGCAAGCTTTTCCGCGTAGCCCATCTCGGGTTCTTCGACTACCTCGATACGATCGCCCTGCTCGGCGCCATGGAGCACATCGCCAAGGACACGCTCGGCCTGCCCGTCGCCTACGGCCAGGCCGTCGAAGCCGCGCAACGTGTCTACGCCGAAGCGGTGAAGCAGTAGACAACCATCAGCGAACGGCGGACAGCGGGCCGCTGCAAAGCCGCTGTTTGCTGACTGCTGTCCACTGTTTGCTATCAACTGAGAACTGCGAACTGCGAACTGTGAACTATGAACTGAGAACTGTACTTATGTCTGAACTAACATTCGCGGAAAAACTGCTCATCGCCCGTAAGCAGCTCGGACTTTACCAGTACCAGATGGCCGAGCGGCTGGGCGTGCATCCCAACTCACTCACCAAGTACGAGCGCGGCGAAGGAAAGCCGCATGCGGCGGTGGTGCGGATGTTCGATCTCTTCTGCGAGCAGCAGGGCGTCCGTTTTGACGAATACGAAGGGGAGAAGGGGAAGGCGATGAAGATCGTTCTGGCAGAGAAGGTTTCTCCGGCAACGCTCGCCGTGTTTGCGGCCGAGCCCGGATGGGAAGTGAAGACGCACGACCAACTGACCGACGGCCTGCCCGCCGCGCTCGCCGAAGCCGACGCGCTCGTAGTCCGCTCAGCCGTGCAGGTCGACGATGCGCTGCTGGAGCACGCACCCAGGCTGCGCGTCATTGGCCGCGCCGGCGTAGGCGTAGACAACATCGATGCCGAATCGGCCACGCGCCGCGGCATCGTAGTGATGAACACGCCGGGCGCCAACGCCGTTGCCGTTGCTGAGCTCACCATCGGCCTCATGCTGGCGCTGGCGCGCAAGCTGCCCGTGGCCAACTCCACCATGCACGCCGGCAAGTGGGAAAAGAAGAATCTGCAGGGCGCCGAGCTGCGTGGCAAGACGCTCGGCATTCTCGGCCTGGGCCGCGTAGGACTTGAAGTGGCGAAGCGCGCGCGCGGATTCGGTCTGGAGATCATCGGCAGCGATCCGTTCGTCTCTGCTGCTGTCGCACGCGAAAACGGAATTTCTCTTGTCTCTCTCGACGAGTTCTTCGCGAAATCGGACTACCTTACCCTCCACGTCGGCCTCACACCGCAGACCGCCGGTGTGATCAACGCCAAGACCCTCGCGACCATGAAGAAAGGTGTGCGCATCATCAACTGCGCGCGCGGCGAGCTGGTCGATGACGCGGCTCTTGTCGCCGCGCTCAAGAGCGGCCACGTAGCCGGCGCTGCGCTCGACGTTTTTACGCACGAGCCGTTGAAAGAGTCGCCCTACTTCAACATGGACAACGTCATTCTCACACCCCACATTGCCGGCTCCACGGGCGAAGCGCAGGAAGCCGTGGGCGTGCAGATCGCCATGCAGGTGCGCGAGTACCTGAAGCTCGGCGTTGTGCAGAACGCGGTCAATCTCCCCTCGCTCACCCACGAAGAATACGTGCAGCTCGCGCCCTACATCGATCTTGCCGGCCGCCTGGGCGCATTCCTCGCGCAGGCCGGCAAGAGCGGCATCGAGGCCATCCATCTCATCTACGGCGGCGCGCTGACTGAGGTGAAGACCGAGCTGATCCGCAACGCCGCCATCGCCGGGCTGCTGCAGGGCTCGGAGAATGTGAACCGCATCAACGCCGCGGCCATCGCGCAGGAGCGCGGCATCCGTGTGCACGAGCAGAAGCAGGAGAGCCACCGCGGCGGCGCGGCCAGTGTGCTCACCATCGAGCTGCACGCAGCCGCTGGAACAAGCCGCGCCACCGGCACCGTGATTCACGGCGAGCAACCGCGCCTGCTCGAGTTCGACGGCATCGACATCGAAACGCCGCTCGAAGGCAATCTGCTCGTCTGCCGCAACCTCGACGTGCCCGGCGTCATCGGCAAGCTCGGCACCATCCTCGGTCAGCAGGGCGTCAACATCGCCAACTTTGCACTGGGCCGCGAACGCGCCGGCGCCAGGCCGGTCAAGGCGCTTGCGGTGGTGCAGGTCGACGAGCCGGTTTCTGAAACCGTGATCGCCGCTCTGGGAGCTATCGAGGCACTGCTCGAAGCCAAGCCCGTCACGCTGCCCAACGGTGCGCATTAGAGCAGCCCCTGACGAATCGCAGATCGAAGGTATTGTAATCGGGCATGGAGTTCGCCATGCCCGAAAGTGCGTGCGGCAGATTATTCGTGAATCCGGATATCTCCCGAGCCGGTCTCGATGCGCACATCCGGACCGCCGCCATTCAGTTGTCCGCGCATTTGGTGACCGTTCGACGAGACCTGCAACGTCATCGGGTGGTCACTGGTGATGGTGCCCGATCCAGTCGAAGCATCCAGGTTCATCGGCGCGTTGCCTGGCGAGAACTCCACGCTTCCCGAGCCGGTCTCCAGCTTCCACGGCGACGAAGGCGTTCCTGCCGCCTT